>JAYOED010000121.1:0-3629 GCA_038106575.1 Burkholderiales bacterium | reverse complement strand
GGCGCGTTGAGCCTCAAGGCCCAATCCGCTGGCGCCCTGGCGCGCGGTGCTGACGCGCAAGTAAAGCACGAATCTTCTATCCGTCATTTTAATTTTGCTCCTCCTCGTCTTCATTTAGGCCGTTGTCATGCGCTGGGCATTGCCACGGCTGGGTCCCGGGCGTCGATAAGAGCCGGCATTCGGCGTCGAAGCCCATGCCGCTGGCGTACCACCAGCGATAATATTCGCACCCGCCACAAGCGCCGCCGCGCTCGAAGGTATCGGCGACGGCTTGCCAATCACGCCGCCTCAATTCCGCCCGTAGTGCCGCCTTGTCGGCGTCCCGGACGTGCGGGCTTTCAAGCGCCGCGTCAATGTCGCGGCGGGTGTAGTCGCGCAAATCGTGGCGCATGATGCTAGCGCCGCATGGGCGGATCAGCGGGGGCGCAATAAACGCCGCCGCATTCGCTGTATTCGATGGCGCGCTTGGTTTCCGCCGCGTCGGCGAAATAGAGCGCCATGGCCGCGCCAAGCGTGATGATGGCGAGGTGAATTATTCGCATTTTACTGTCCTTGTCTGTTCGCGCACAAGCGCTCGCGCGGCGCGCAACGCCGCACTGGCGCCGCGTCCGGCCTTGCCGAAAATCTTTTCTTGGTTGAACCCGCGGACCTCGCTTGGATAGCTAACAATAAAAGCGGAGCCGTGATCTTGTACTTGGATCGCGCCAGCGGCGACCCAGGTTGTTTCGATGATTTTCATTTTTCACCCTTTCCTGTTTTCGGGCAAACCGCCCGCCATTACCCCGTGCCGCGTATGGCACGGGGCAAGGCGCGGATGGTCTACCAGGCGCCGAGCACCTCGAGCGCCACCCGGTCACGGTCTAAGCCTCGCAGGTCATGGCCTTTCAGGCTTTCGTCGATGGCGTGGTAGATGGCGCGTTGACGGTCGCTGAATAGCATGATCTGGCCGATAGATATTTTATAAGGGTTTGCGTGCCCCATAAGCGCTTGCCACGCGGCGGCTGCATCAGTCCCCATAGGTGGACAGGAAGCTTTAAGCATGCCTTTGTTTTTTCCGCGCGTTGCCTTTGCCGCATCAATCGCTGCAATGCATATGTCGCGCAATTCAGATAGTTGCATTAGTTTACCCTTTCCTAGTTCAAAGCTTTATCGCCGACACCAGCGACCCATTGATAGTTTACTGGATCGGCGGATTCTTCTATGTGAAAGCCTGTTGGCATAGTCCACGCCATAAAGCGATTCTTGGCGCTTTCGCGAGCTTCGGATTCCGTCGCAAACCTTTGCGCGTTGCCAGCGTCCGGCTGGCCGGAAAATTCAAACATGATTTTGTAGGACACTGTTAAACCCTTTCCTGATTTTAAGCGCGAAGCTTGATAGGCTTTTGATTGCGGATATATTGGCGAGCTTCCGATATTGCGGTTTTAACCATACCGGAAAAATAAGTATTATAATTAGTTCTACGGATTCCAAGGTTATCCTTGAATTGTTCCGGTGTCTCATAAATACACTGGCCAAGATAATCGGCGGAAATTTCGTTTCCGTCTAATTCAACAGACACTTTTGCACAAAACACTTCATATAATCCGCGTGCTATTTTGTCGGTTATTTCGCCGGATTCATCCCATGACAGGTCCAAATCATATTCCGGCAGAGCTTCACATTTAATAGTGAATCTGGCTGTTTTGAACTTCCATATTTCGTAATTCATTGTTACACCCTTTCCTGTTAAGCGTTGCGCGCCGCAATGGTGGCGCGCTTTTTACGAATGCCATGCGCCGGAAAGCCGACAATGGCGCGGTTAATTTGACGCTGGCATAACTGGCAGGTCTCGCACGTCACGTCTTCGCGATACGTTGCCGGGCACTGCACAACCGGGCGCCCTGCCGGCGTTGTAGTTTTACGTGCGTTAAAATCGTGCGGTAGCACGGTCGTGACCGGCGCGATACCAAGCGCCGCCAATTTGTCTGCATGTTCCAAATTGTTTGCAGATAAATTAACCGTAAACCCTTGCGCGTTTGCGGTCGCAATGGCGGCGCGGTTTTCTTTGTTTTGCAATACGTCATAGTGCGTATATGTAAATCCTCGCCGCCCTTTGTTGGCGCCCGCAATGGCCAGCAATCCGCCACGGTCGATGTTTTCACCGTCGCCAGGCAAATCGCCGGCTTGATTATGACGCCATAGCGTGCCGGTGGGCAACGCGGCTACTTGCGCAACAAAATCGGATAATTTGCCGCCGCGCTTGCCGCGCGTCACCTCGTCCCAACGGCCTTTCAGCGGATATCCCTCCGCGTAGCAACCGTTGTCCTTGAGCGGGCAAGCCGCCGGGCATGTTTCCGCGCTTGTCGTAGAAACCGGAATGGCCCCGGTCTTAGCGTTGCGGCTTTTGAGCGTAAGTGCAATATACATATCAAATTACCCCCGCATCATGACGAGCTTCTTGGATAAGCTCGAAAATGGCGTTAAAAACTTCGCTTTCGGCTTTAGCGTCGAGAATAACGCCATTTTCCCTAGCCGTTTCCTGCACGGCGGAATTGATAGAGCCGCACAATTCCCACGCGGAAAAGCCGGCATGAATAAGCGGCAATAAGTCTTTGTTCATTGGTTTACCCTTTCCTAAGATGCGCCAGCGAATTTACATCATTAAAAGTGGCAGGCACGGCAGGACGGTCACCCAAACGCATCCCAAAAGAATAAACGCGATTTCGAGTTTAGTAGGTTCACTTTCCATTAGATTACCCTTTCCTGATTGCGCCGTTGTGGCGTCTGTATGCATTACATAATGCATTGCTGACAGCCATGTCAACAATTATTTTATCAATCCGATATCAATCCGATATCAGCGCGATATCAAGGGGGCGCGGGCGTGGCGGAAGAGATACCAGAAATCAAGCGGCAATGGTCTATTTTGCCGGTGCGCGCGCTTTTGGATCGCAAGCTCACACAATCCGAATTTAGGGTGCTGGCCGCGATGTGCGTGTACACGAATAGCTATGGCGTTTGCTGGCCGGGAACGCAAACTATTGGCGCCATTCTAGGTATGGATCAGGGTAACGTATCGAGGGCGATACAAAAGCTCGTAAAGCGTGGCTATGTGCGGCGCTTGATCGCCAAAGATTATCAGCTCGAGTATGCGAAATTCGGGAAGATCAATAGGTATCAGGTGCTGTACCAGCCCGATGCGGCGCTGCCGTCGTGGGAAGAGATACAAAGCTCGATTGTCCTGGCGCCTGTCGCGGACGATGGCGGAGCACATATTAATGATGTGGGGTTTGGGGATGCAGGCGCTATCGCGTCTCTCTCTAGCACTCTCGCTCACGCCTATTGCCGTGCCGTGCAAATGCGCACCGGCCAGGTCCGCCAGGTCGCCAACGAGATCAATCACGCTCGCAAACTGGCCGAACGTGGCGTGACGGCAGAACAGGTGCAGGCCGCGACCGTGGCGGCTTGCGATGCGGCGCTGGCGCGCCGAGCCGGGGTGCCGAGCCTGGCCGATGTGGCGCGGCTGATCTGATGTACACATCGACATACGTTGGTTTGCACGAATACGGCACGCCGATCCCGGCAAAAATGGGCGGCGCGACGACCCGGCTTGCCCCCTCCCCCGCCCCTGTCGTTGTCGATGGGGGTGC
>JAYOED010000032.1:11402-26689 GCA_038106575.1 Burkholderiales bacterium | reverse complement strand
ATGGCCTTGATCGAGGCCCTGTAGATAGGATCGACCATGCTTTTCGGCGTCTTGCCCGGCACCACCAGGGCGTACCATTGTATAGCCTCAAAATTGGGATAGGTTTCAGCGACTGCAGCTACATTCGGCAGCACTTTGCTGCGCTTGAGACCGGTCGTTGCCAGAGGGCGTACGCGGCCGGCCCGAATGTGACCAATCGTTGAAGCGGTTGAGCTGATATTCATCTGGATTTCACCAGAAATCAGAGCGGCGACTGCAGGGCCGGCACCTTTGTACGGAACGTGCAATATGTCGGTCCCGGACACTTTCTTGAACAACTCTGCGGCCAGATGATTCGAGCTGCCCAGGGCAGCTGATCCATGGCGCAGGGCGCCAGGCTTCTGCTTGGCAAGCGCGACGAATTCCTTGACCGTTTTGGCGGATATATTGTTGTTCAGAACGAGAACCTGGTCGCTAACGGCGAGGATAACCACTGGTTGCAGATCTTTCCCCACACTGAACGGCAGTTTATAGAGACTCGGATTTGCCGTGAGCTGGGTATCCAGAGCCACTAGCACCGTTTGGCCGTCAGCAACGGATCCGGCGACGATCTCGCTCGCGATATTGCCAGCTGCTCCTGCGCGATTGTCCACAACCCAGTGCTGGCGCATGTATTCGCTAAGTTTAGGAGCATAGATCCGCGAGGTCGTGTCTACGCCACCACCAGGCGCGAAAGAAACGACCATTCTAATGGGGCGGGTTGGGTATTCCGCAGACCAAGTTAGTAATGAGGTAAGGAAGATAAAGGGGGCTAAGACTGCATAAAAATAATATTTCATATTTTTCTCTCTAATATCAAATACGTTCCAGGATGTGTAGTCCACGCACACGGTCTAACAGATAAATCAAGCCGCGGTCGTCGACCGTGACGTCGTTGCTTTGCACTCGGTCTGATCCGACCGGTATGTCTGGCATGTAGTGTGCCACTTCTTTCAGCGAGTGGGGGTTGGAAAAATCGATAATGCGCAGTCCGTAGGCAAACCAGGCCACCGGGATTTCGGTGCCGGTGACGATTTCGCAGGGCTGGTGGCAGCCGGTCATACGCGGCTGCGGACCGTCTGGCATGTCAGGGATCTGGTAGGTCGAAATCGGCTGCGGGTGCTTCTCGTCTGTGATATCTACCATCCATAGGAACGCTGCAGGGTAGGGGAAGTAGTCCTCCTGCCGAAACACGTCTTCATCCGAAACCAGCATGAATTTGCGGTTTTTGATCTTGTATGGGATGGGTAGCGCGGTGTGCGTGGGCCAAGGGAAGGGCGGGCTCCAGTCGAGGCCGGACACAAGCTTGGGTTTGCTCATGTCGTCGATGTCGAGAATCACCAGGCCGCCTTGCCAGTAGCTGGTGTAGAGGCGGTTACCAAGGCGTAGCGGGTGATGGCATTTGTGGGCGTCGTTTTTCCAGGTTGGTTTTTCGCCGCCGGCGATCCATTGGCCGGGCATGTGCCAGCGGCCGACTTCTTCGGGCTTTGAAGGGTTTTTCAGGTCGAGAATCAAAACGATGTTACCGAAGTAGCCGTCCATGGTTGGAGAGAGGTAGGCGTAACGGCCATCAAAGTCGAAGCGATGCACGCCCCGGGCATAACGCGCGGCTGATTTGTCCGTAGCATCCCAGTCGGTGATGAGCTTGGGTTTGGCGGGGTTGGAGATGTCGTAAATGCTGATGCCCCCGGTATAGCCTTCCGGAGGAACTTCACCGTGCAGCGCATGAGCGCCTAGCACTTCGCGATTAGTGATCATCAGGTCACCTTCCACGCGCACCTTGTGCGAATGGGTGCCAACTGGCATCTTGATTTCAGCGATTGTCTTCGGTTTCTTCGGATCCTTGACGTCGATGATCAGCGTGCCATAGGGATTACGCATGTTGCCGACATAGGCGGTGTTGTTTTTCACCACGACCTGGCCCCCGCCGGCACAATCGAACCATCCGGTCTGCTGCAGGCCGCATGAGGCGTCGTGCGAGTGACTGCCGCCACTGCTGCCTACGTCCACGTAACTGACTTCTTTGATACCCTTTGCGCTGGCCATGAATAAATTTTCCTGTGGAAAATGAAATAAAAGTTTTTTCTTAAACCTGTCTTCGTATTATTAGATTAGAGCCGGAATACAGGGCCCCGGCCGGACAGAGCGATAATCATACTTGAATCAAGGCGTGCCCCGGGCTGGATCGTCCAGTTTGCGGCATTCAAAGGTCGGAGGATGTGATGTCAAAAACGGCGCTGCTGGTGCTGGATATGCAAAATGAATTGATTGACCCCAAGGGCAAGGTGGGCGCCGAAGGGTTCGCCAAGGTGGTGGAAGAGCGCAGGCTCATCGAAAAAACCCGGAATGTTCTCGACGCTGTGCGCGCTAAGGATTTGCCGGTTGCGTATGTGAATGTGGGTTTTCGGGCAGACTATACGGATGCGATTAGCCAGTCGGCACGTCTAACACGGCTGAAAAAAATGAATGCTATCGTGATTGGTACCTGGGGTCTCGAGTTTCCGGATACGATCAAACCGCTTCCCGGTGAAATCATCTACACAAAGCGCGCGGTCAATCCTTTCCACAACACCGGGCTTCTGACTTGGCTGCATCGTCATCAGGTGACGACACTTGCGCTCTGCGGGGTTTATACGCACATGGTAGTGGACAGCGCCGCGCGACACGCGGACGACTCCGGATTCGTCGTCAAAGTGCTGGAGGACTGCTGCGCGAGCCCTGATCCGGAGTTACATCGGATCGAATGCGAAAAGATTCTACCGCTCTTCGGTACGGTGATTTCATCCGGTGATTTCATCGCTTCGCTGTAGCCATGTTTTAGAGTCCCAAATATGGTCTTATGCGTTGCGAGGAACGCTCTTATATACTTTCAGTGCAGTGACACTGACTGATAACAATAACCGTCGCAGCAACTGATGCCGGCATTTGATAGGAGTTGAAGGTTGGAGACACGCAATATTACTGTGCCGTTACGCGACGGCGTCATGGGCGGCTATCTCGCGGTGCCGGACCAGAGGCCTGTGGGAGCCATCATTGCGATCACGGAGATCTGGGGGGTCAACGACACGATGCGACGCCATGCGCACGAGTTCGCAGAAGCGGGTTTCGTGTGTTTCGTGCCTGACCTGTTCTGGCGTCAGGAGGCGGGCGTTGAACTTTCGGATGCCAATCTGGAGCATGTGAAGAAGGCGTTCGACCTTTATTACGATTTTGATTATGACCTCGGCGTCCGAGACATGGAGGATACCGTCCGTTATCTAGAGAATTTACCCGAATGCAACGGCAAGGTTGGAGCAGTGGGGTATTGCCTGGGTGGAAAGCTCTGTTACCTGATGTGTTGCCGCACCGACATCGACTGCGCTGTGGCTTATTACGGTACCTATATCGAGCACAACATTCGCGAAGTCGTTAATCTGCACCGGCCGTTCATGTTGCACATGGCGATGAAGGATCGTTGGGTGCAGGCCGAAGTCAACGACTTGCTGGAGCGCCGGCTGTCACCGAATCCGCTGGTGACTATACATAAATATCCCGGTGCCGATCATGCGTTTGCGCGTCATGGCGGCCGCACCTACAGCAAACCCGAGGCCGACCGCGCGCTCGGACTCAGCGTGGATTTTTTTCGGAGTTATCTCGTAAAGTAATTGCCGTACACAGGAGGAGGTTTCGTGGCTAATACACCCAGAACCATTGATACGCATGCGCATTATTTTCCGCAGGCCTACCTCGACCTCATCGCCAAATACGGAAAGCGCTGCGGCGCCACCGTCATTACTGATGACAAGGGATTGACCTTCATACAGGTTGGGCTTCTGTTGCGCACTGGACCGGTGGCGCGCGAATTCATCGATCTCGACTCCCGCTTCAAGATCATGGACCGGCAGGGCCTCGGCATGCACGCGCTGTCACTGACCCAGCCGATGGTTTACTGGGCTGACGATGATCTTGGCATGCAGCTATGCCAGGCCTTTAACAATGCTATCAGTGCCGCTCATGTCGCGCATCCGGATCGCCTGATTGGTTTTGCCTGCCTGCCGTTCCAAAATCCGCTGCTGGCGATCGAGGAATTGGAGCGCGTGGCCAAGCTGCCCGGGATCAAGGGCGTATACATGGCGACCGGTGTGCGTGACCGGGAGCTTTCCGACCGCAGTTTTTTTCCGGTTTACGAGCGTTGCGAGTCGCTGGGCCTACCGATCTTCCTGCATCCGATGATGATCAACAACGAACGGCTAAAGCAATACTACCTGATCAACCTTTGCGGTAATCCATTCGATACTGCGATCGCAGCGGCCCACCTGATCTTCGGCGGAGTGCTCGATGCCTTTCCGAAGTTGGATGTCAGTCTGCCGCATGCCGGGGGAGCGTTGCCGATACTGCGCGGCAGGATGGATCGCGGTTTCGAGGTGCGCGCTGAATGCAAGACGATCAAGCATCCGCCCAGCAGTTACCTGAGGCGGTTTACCTACGACACCATCACATACGACGAGGCCCAGCTGGAAGACCTTATCAGGCTGGTCGGCACCGAGCGCATCATGGTCGGCAGCGACTACTGTTTTGATATCGCTTATGAAGAACCGGTGCAGTTCGTCAACGGCGTAAAGTCTCTCAGCGCGGATCAGAAGCAGCAACTGCTGTGGAATAACGCTGCAAAACTGCTGAAACTCTAGGTTTTGGTTCTTCTTCGACTCCACATAATGAATTTGTCCGGAATTTTTGGATTGAAAGTTTTGGGTGTTATGCTCTTTTAGAGGCCATGTTCAATGGTCCAGCAAATAAGCTAGGAGGAGAAAGTCATGTTCAAATATTCCTTTCGCGTATGTTGTTCTGCGATAGCAGCTTTATTCCTTATATCCGGTCAGGCGCTTTCCCAGTCATATCCCACCAAACCGATCAGGATGTTTACCGGTTCGGGACCGGGTGGAGGGGCTGACCAAACCTCTCGCGTGATTGCAGAACGCCTTGGCAAGGTGCTCGGCCAGCAGGTGATCGTCGAGAACCGGCCCGGTGCCGCCGGCATGATTGCGAACAGGTTGGCAGCTGATGCTGCTCCTGACGGCTATACGCTGCTGCTCGAACCGTCTTCTTTTGTCACAATCAGCCCTCACCTCAATGCTAGGGACGGTTGGGATCCTCGCAAGCGCCTAGTGCCGATCATGCAGGTGAGTTCCTACGGTCTGGTTTTGGAAACACATCCTTCGGTACCGGCGTGGACCGTGAAAGATCTGGTCAATATCGCCAAGAAGCAGCCCGGAGTGCTGAACTTCGCTTCATCTGGGGTCGGCAGCAATTTGCACATTTCTGCCGAAATGTTCAGGATTGAAACCAACATCAAGATCACGCACGTACCTTATCGCAGCAGTTCCAGCGCGCTGATTGACTTGCTCGCGGGCCGCGCGGATTTCATGTTTGGCTTGGTCCCGGTTTCCCTGCCATTTATTAGAGAGGGCAAACTGCGTGCCCTTGCGGTCACATCGATTTCGCGTAACTCACTATTGCCGGAGGTGCCAACTGTCAGGGAAGCGGGTCTGACTAACCTTGCAAAGTTCCGGGTGCTCAGCTGGGAGGGGGTATTTGCTCCAGCGGGTACCCCACCGGCAATCATCAAGCGACTCAATACTGAGCTCAACAAAATTGTCGGTTCACCCGAAGTCCGAAAAATTTGGGAAAGCAAGGGTGGAGTAGAGACCGTTACCGGACCACCCCAAGGTCTGGCCGATCAGCTGGAAGAAGACTACACGCGTGCGGGCAAATTGCTGACTGATCTCAAGATCAAAAAGTAAAAGTACGCCTCAGTATTGAAATGTATCAAGGGGCCGACAGGCCCCTTGTTTTTTCGGAACGCCCTGAGTTAGGTCTTGGCCGGGACAACCGGCAGCAGCAACCATGACTGACGTTTGCCGCCGGAATGTACGTGGTTGGTACCATTGGCGTTGTAATCGGCGTTGTAGTGTGTGAAATGGCCGGTACCCACTCCATCGCGCGGTGAGATATCAAGCTTCAGCTTATGGCCCTTGCGGAACACCATGCTGGTCGGCCAGATTTCGACCTGACATTCAACGACTTCACCGGGTGTCAGCCATTCGCGCCGGTCATGCGCATGGTACGGCCTGTAGGGCAATGACTTGTCCGGGTCCAGCCGGCGGTGCGAAGCCCTCAGCCAGCCCTTGGTCACGCAGCTGACCGGTTCGCCCCGTTGGCCGATTTCGCAGAGATCCTTGCCGTCGGGGCCGATGTTGCGGATCGTCGCATAGATGTCCATGTCCTCGGCCGAACTTGATACCCAGAGGTTGAGCACCAGCGGACCGGTGACCTCGGTATCGGCTTCCATCGGCGGCGTTTCGAAAGAAATACCTGCCTCGCCGTGCACCGGACGGTAATGTCCAGGTCCAGCAGAGTAAGAGACCTGTTTCTCGGCGACCGGAGGCTTGGGCGACAGGCTGCCCGCGGCGGTGCTGCCTTTCGCCGGGGTGTCGCGGGTAATGTCGAGGTACAGCTTCGTCCATTGAGTCCGTGCGATCGGCCATTCGTTCTCGAAGCGGAATGGGTAGGGCTTAATGCTGCCGCCGGTGCGGATCTCGAGCTTGACCGGTGGCTCGTCCATGATCCCGGTGTCGATATCCTTCAGCCAGTGATCGAACCAGCGCAGTTGATCGATACGTGCTTCTTCAGCGTGGAACGGATGAAAATGGGTGCCAGTATGGATGCGCAGCTTCTTGTGCTTTGAAGCTGCCAGCATGTAGCCCTCGGTATTGCCGCGCAGATGCATGGCAAAGCCCCCCCAGTTGCCAACGCTATACAGCGGCACCGTGATGTTTTCCCACTGCGCGCTGTTTTTGCGCCAGTAATCTGAATCGAGATCGTGACGCATGTATTCCCACAGCAGGTTGTTATTGAAAGCCTCGGGGTTATAAGTGCGTGGCCGGCCCAGCAGGTGATGCGCGGCGGTGCTGTTACACCACTGTGCGATGAATCCCATGGCGAAAATACCGCCGTGATAGGCTTGGTCCCGGTACTGGTCGGCGCGACCTTCCCACGGCATGATGGCCTTCAACGCCGGTGGCTGCAGGTTGGCGAGCCGCCACTGAAATGCGGCGTGGTAGGAAATGCCGAGTGCGCCGACCTTGCCGTTGCTCCATGGTTGCATGGCAATCCACTCGGTGACGTCATAAGCGTCCAGCGCTTCCTGGTAGGAACTGGGCTCAGAGGTGCCTGGGGATTTGCCGGTGCCTCGGGTGTCTACTCGCACCAGCGCGTAGCCGCGTGGACACCACCATTCGGGATTGGCAGTTTCCCAGGCCATGTGCGGGTTGGCTTTTTCCTCGAGATCGTCCGGCGGAATCCACACCTTGTCCTTCTGATAGGGGCCGACGTTCATGATCGCGGGACAGCGTTCGTCCTCGAAATCCGGACGGAACACGTCGGCGTAAAGCAGGGTGCCGTCGCGCAGGGGAATTTTCACATCTTTTTCGACGATCAGCTTGCATGTACGGGGTTGTGACATCTGTTGAGACTTGCTGGTCATGACCTGTCCTTGATGGCTAAATTTGCGGACCGCTTGCTGAATTCATACGGAAGTGAATCATGCCGTGCGTTAACGGCCGATGGAAAAAGTATAGATGCATGGCTGACTGCATGTTAGCCAGCGTCCGTGATACGGACGCATTGCCTTGTTAACCCGGCGCCATGACAATCGGATTTAATCAAACCGGTTCACAATCACAATAACTAGAATTGAATCATAAAACCTGAGTAACTGGAGGGGCATGATGGGGTATCTTTCTTGTGGTGCATGCGGTTGCCGTGGAGGTGAGGCATGAATCAGGCTGATTTGATAGTAACCGGCATTGACTGGCTGATTACCGTCGATGACGGGCGGCGCATCATTCGTGACGCAGCGGTCGCGGTGAAGGATGGAAAGTTCGCGGCCATTGGCAAGAGCGCCGAGATTGGAGCGACGTGGCGTGCGGAGCGTACCGTGGACGGCAGGGGCACGGTAGGCATTCCGGGGATGGTCGACAACCACCTGCATTCCTCTTTCATGCTCGCGCGCGGCCTTGCCGATGAATCGAACGCGCAGTCTTTTCTGTTCGACCACATGTATCCGTACGAGGCAGTGATGGAAGAGGAGGACGTGCACGCCAGCGTTTCTCTCGCCACTGTAGAGCTGCTGCGCCACGGCGTCACCTGCTACATCGAGCCCGGCAACTATCATCCCGATACCACGGTCGATGCAATCATGGCCGCAGGCATGCGCATGGTGCTTGCGACAAGCTGCTTCGACAAGAGTAAAACGGTTACCGGCCTCATGCCGGCTCGCATGATTCAGGATACTGCGCTCTGCATCGAAAAGACCGAAGAAATTTTCAATAAATACCCCGGTAAGCACAAGGGGCGCTTGACCGTTAGCGCGTCGTTCCGCGGTATGAACAACAGTACGGATGAGTTGATACTCGCGCTTAAAGACATCGCAAAAAAGCACGACGCCGTTTTACAGACGCACGCCTGCTTTTCCTACTTTACCCACGACGCGAGCGTAACCCATCACGGCATGCCTGAAATCCAGCGGCTGGAGGCATTAGGAGTGCTCGACGACAAGATGCTGATTCTCCACGGCGGCTGGCTTGAGCCGCAGGAGATCGCTTTGCTCGCGCAGCGCAAACCGACCATCGTGTGTTGCCCAACCTCGTCGCTGCACAACGGTTATGGCAATTTCAAAATGGCCAGCCATCCAGAACTGATGGCGTTAGGTGTAAACGTCTCGCTCGGTGCGGATCACGCCAGTTCCGGCACCGTGGATCTCGTACAGGAAATGCGCCACGCCGTAGGCGGTTACAAAGAGATGCGCCTGAACCCACGCGTGATGCCGCCCGAGCAGGCGATCGAGATGGCCACGATCAACGGCGCTCGCGGTGCGGGTCTCGCGGATCGCATCGGGTCGGTCGAGACCGGCAAGGAAGGCGACCTCGTGCTGTTCGATACCACGGTTTCGGAATGGCAGCCGCTCTATAATCCTGTGTCGAACTTGGTCTATGGTGCTACCGGTAACACGGTGAAGCATGTTTTCGTGAGTGGCGAACAGGTGGTGCGCGAGGGGCGCCTGACTCAGGTTAACCAGGACGAGATTCTGCGCGAGGCGGTGAAGGCAGGCGGGCGCATCACGGGGCGGCTCGACATGAAGAAGGTTCTCAAGCTGCGCTGGCCGGTATTGTGAGTTTGTTCGACCGCCTGTTCAATCCGCGCGGCATCGCGGTCATCGGTGCCAGCGCGGATGCGGCACGTCCCGGCGGTCAGACTGTACATGCGCTGCAGCGCGAGGGGTTCAAGGGTGGTGTTTATCCTGTAAATCCGAAATATCCGGAAATCGCCGGCTATGCCTGTTATCCCTCGCTAGATCGTGTTGCGGGTGATTGCGATCTAGCGGTGATTGCACTTCCGGCGGGTCAGGTACCAGCAACAATCGGACAGTGTGCGGATCGTGGCATCAGCTACGCCGTGGTGCTGGGTGGCGGATTCCGTGAGGCGGGTGACGAAGGCATCGCGATAGAGAATGCCATGCTGGATATCGCGCGCTCTCGTGGCGTGCGTATTGTGGGGCCCAATTGTCTTGGCTTTGTCAACGTACATTCTCGTGCCTACGCCGCTTTCGGCAGCCTGACGCGACCACCGCGATTTGCTGCTGGAGGTGTTTCTGCCGTGTTGCAAAGCGCTAGCCTGGGCACTAGCCTGCTGATCCAGTGCGCAGAGGTGGGTGCCGGTTTTCGATACATCGTGACTAGTGGCAATGAGGCCGACATTTCCATGCCCGAATGGCTGGAAGCCTGTGTGGAAGATCCCGAGACTCGGATCATCCTGGCTTATCTTGAAGGGGTTGGTGACGGCAGGGCACTCATGTGCGCTGCGCGCCGTGCGCTTGCAGCGGGTAAACCATTGGTGCTGATCAAGGCCGGTAACACCGAGCAGGGCAGGCGCGCGGCAGCATCGCATACCGCGAACCTGACCGGCGAATACGATATCTATCGCGCTGCATTCCGCCAGTGCGGTGTGATCGAAGTAGCTGACATTCCGGAAGCCGCAGACATGATCGCCTGTCTCGGAAGTGGGCGTCTACCCGCAGGTCGCCGAGTGGTGGTGATGGGCGGTTCCGGCGGCGCCGCCGCGATGTTTTCCGATCATGCTGACCAGGTAGGACTGACGTTGCCGTCGCTGTCTGCCGCGACTGTGGACGAACTGCGCGGTGTGTTGCCGGCACTGAGTTCGCTGAAGAATCCGATTGACTACACGGCGGGTTATCCGCGCGCGCAGCGCGGTCTCGATTTTCATCGCGGTTTTGCAGCGGCGCTGGCCGACCCGGGTATTGATCAGATGGCGGTCATGTTCGCGGCGGCTGGCAACCAGCAACTATTGCACGGTGCCGAGGTACTGGCTGCAACGGTTTCCGGATCTTCGAAGCCGGTCATCGCTTTTTCAGGCATGACTTCCGTCATCGCTGAAGAGGGACTGCGGCAGTTGCGCGCAGCCGGCGTCCCGGTACTGACTTCGCCAAAGCGGGTTGCATCCGCAATGGCCCGACTAGCCAATTACGCAGCTGCGCGTATGCGACCTGTGGAGGATGCCAATCCTGCAGTCATGACTCTGCCTGTACTTCCGGACGGAGCAGTGACGCTGAATGAGGCGGACAGCAAGAGCCTGATTGCCGCCGCAAAGGTGCCTGTTACCCGGGATCGCATGATGCCGCTGGTACCGGGGAGTGCCGCTGCAGAGGTGCAATATCCAGTGGCGCTGAAAATCGTCTCTCCCGACATTGCGCACAAGACTGACATTGGCGCGGTCCGTCTGGAGATTGCGGATTCTAAATCACTGGAGAAGGCTGCTGAGGAAATTGTTGCCAGCGCGCGCAAATCTGTACCGCATGCGCGACTCGACGGTTTGCTCGCTTCTGAAATGGTTACCGACGGTGTGGAAATGATTGTCGGAGTGGTCAACGATGCGACTTTCGGACCG
The DNA here is from genome assembly GCA_038106575.1 of Burkholderiales bacterium. Lineage (GTDB taxonomy): Bacteria > Pseudomonadota > Gammaproteobacteria > Burkholderiales > SG8-41. The sequence goes on along the minus strand of JAYOED010000032.1, from coordinate 15,670 downwards.
GTGGTCGTGGTCGGGCTTGGCGGCGTCTATACTGAAATTTTTCATGATGTCGCTTACCGGATTGCACCGTTTACCCTTGCGGACGCTCATGCCATGCTTGATGAACTGAAAGGCCGGGCACTGCTCAATGGTGCCCGCGGTCTGTTGCAACGCGATGTCGATGCGCTGGCACAGGTTCTGGTACGGGTGGCCACACTGGCATGGACATTGCGCGACCGGTTACAGGAACTCGATATCAATCCGCTGATGGTGCGGCCGCGCGGACAAGGCGTGATTGCCGCTGATGCGCTGGTGGTATTGCGATCGGAGACCGGTAAACAATGATTTGCCCTGGGGGGGTTTCCTCCGGGGCGTTCCACAAGTGCATGAACAACGAAACCAAATCAGACATATTAAAGCAAAGGAGGAGCAACCATGAAACAGATTCTGGGCAGGACCCTCGCATTGATACTTGCAGTCATGACATCTCCTGCCCTACTCGCGCAGGGGTATCCATCAAAGCCGGTCAGGCTGGTGGTGCCGTTTTCTCCCGGCGGCGCTACCGATACTTTCGCTCGCATGGCTGCGGCAGAAATGACCAAAGGTCTTGGCCAGCAGGTCATCGTGGAGAACCGGCCGGGTGCCGGCACGACGATTGCGGCGGAATTCGTGGCGCGCGCGCCGGCTGATGGTTACGTGCTGCTCTATACCGATCTGTCGACACATACGATCACCCGCTCGCTGTACAGCAAACTGGGCTATGACCCGATGAAGGATTTCACACCGGTTACCGCAGTGAATGCTTCGCCATTGCTGCTGGTGGCGCACCCTTCAGTCAGCGTCAAGAACGTGGGTGAACTGGTCAAACTGGCAAAACGTAATCCGGGGATCACCATGGGTAACTCGGGAGTGGGCACCGTGACGCACATGACCGCCGAGAAATTCCGCGTGCGTGCCGGTATCGAGGTCACGCCAGTCAACTATAAGGGCGGAAACACACCGATTGTCGCGTTGCGCAGCGGGGAGGTGGCGATGGTGATGGCGACAGTTCCGGCCAGCATTCAGCATGTGCGCGCCGGAAAGATCGTTGCACTTGGCCTGGCAGCGGCAAAGCGTTCGTCATTTCTGCCGGATATCCCGACCATCAGCGAAACCGTGAAAGGCGTCGAGGGCGCCGTCATTGCGGGAGTATTGGCGCCTGTTGGAACACCGCAGAATGTCATTGACCTGCTGTATACGCAGTTTTCTAAATCGTCGGCCACTTCGAGGGCAAAGGAGCTGTTCGCGACCAACGCTGCGGAAACCCTATCGCAGGCACCGGCCGAGGTGCGCAAGGTGATGGAGCGCGACGTCCACGAGTGGGCGGAGGTGGTCAAGGCTACCGGTGTCAAGGCGCGATAACCGGGGGATTTGCCTTGGAAGCCCGTAATGCAGAAACACTGATTTCAAGAAAGTAAAAAAGGTAAATCATGAAAACAATCGACATTCACGCCCATATCATTCCGGATTCGCTGTGGCGGGCCGTGAAGGAAAAACGCGACTGGTACGGGTTCCATCACAGCTCAGGCAAAGGGCTGGGTGCAGTGGTCGATGGCTGTGGTCGGCAGACCCATTTCACCAGTCCCAAGGTTAAGTACACGCTGGAAGAGCGATTAAAGGACATGGACGAGCAGAAGGTCGATGTGCAGGTGCTGTCGATTCACATGCCGCTGGTTGGTTATGACCTCGATGCTCAGCAGGGACTGGCGCTCGCACGCGAATTCAATGACGAGATCAGTGCCACCGTTGCCAGCCGCAAATCACGCCTGGAGGGACTTGCGACGCTGCCGATGCAGGATGTCGGGCTGGCGATCAAGGAACTGGAGCGTGCGGTAACCCAGCTGGACTTGAAAGGTGCCGCACTGGATACTCATGTAAACAGCGACCAGTGGGATGATCCTAAATTTCTGCCCTTCTTCAAGGCGGCAGAGCAGCTTGGTGCGCTGCTGTTCTATCACCCGCAGCCGCAAAACAACTTCCTGCTCGACCGCATCAAGGGTTACGGCATGAACAACAGTCTCGGCGTAATTTTGGATGATGCCATCATCACTGCCGTGCTCTTGTGCAGCGGTGTGCTTGAAAAGTGCCCGGACCTAAAAGTGTGCATCGCACACGGCGGAGGGCCGGCCTGCTTCACGATGGGTCGGCTGGATCGTAACTGGCGAGATCGTCCGGGCGGACGCAGCACTTCAAAGCCGCCAAGTGAGTACCAGAACAAGCTCTATTACGACACCGTTACCGGTTATGAAACCACGCTGCGCTACCAGATCGACCGGGTCGGTGCGGACCGCGTGGTGATGGGCAGCGACTGGCCTTTTGTTCCCTGGCATCCGTCGCCGGTGGCATGGTTGCAAAGCATGCCGTCGCTGACGGAGCGGGAAAAAGAGAAAATCCTGTGGAAGAACCTGGCGGATCTGCTCGATATCCGCTGAGCAGAAATTGAACCGGACGAATTGGTCCGCTTAATCTTTTCCGCGTACCGCGTCAGCCCAGCAGGTGGGAGTCTCGTAAATCCGTACCTGGTCGAGGGTAAGTCTTTTGCAGTAGCGGTCCCAGTGCGGCGGTTCAAGGATCGCGAATGCTGTTCGCGCCAGGTGCTCTGCGGTTGGGGGCGCCTCGAACAACACAGTCTTGTGGCCAGGGATGCCGGTTAAAAACTCAGTGACGGTATGATCCTGGCGCTAGGCCAGGAAAGCATGACCCCAGGGATCGGCGACATGCGGCGCAGCGATAGATTTCATCGCCGAGAAGTCCGCCACCATGCCTTGATCGGCAGCGTCGTCGGTTGCTACTACCGGGCCGCTCAAAGTGACCTTGATGGCGTAGCGGTGCACGTGCAGGTGACGGCACTGGCTGCCGTGGTTGGGGATACGGTAGCCGGCGTCGAATTCCAACCTGCGAGCGATACGCATGGGGCGCGGATTATAAAAAGCGCCATAGCAGCGCACGGACAAACCTCGTTTTTCCGTTGAAAATCCAATAAAATACGTGCCCTTTTGATAGTACATCCCGATTTGCGTTTCCCATGGCATTAATCGTCCAGAAATACGGAGGCACCTCAGTCGGCAGTCCCGAGCGCATCAGAAACGTTGCCCGGCGCGTTGCCCGCTGGAAGTCGCAAGGCCACGACCTGGTGGTGGTGGTTTCGGCGATGTCAGGTGAAACCAACCGTTTGATTGCGCTGGCGAAGGAGATCCAGAACCAGCCCGATCCGCGCGAACTCGACGTGATGGTATCCACCGGCGAGCAGGTGACGATCGCGCTGCTGTCAATGGCGCTGCTGCAACTCGGCGTGCCGGCGCGCAGCTATACCGGCGGTCAGGTAAAGATCTTGACCGACAATGCCTATACCAAGGCGCGTATCGTCAGCATCGACGAGGCAGCTATGCGCGCAGACCTCAACGCAGGACGAGTGGTCGTGGTGGCTGGTTTCCAGGGTATCGATGAAGCAGGGAATATCACTACGCTGGGTCGCGGCGGTTCGGATACCACTGGAGTGGCGCTGGCTGCAGCACTGAAGGCCAAAGAGTGCCAGATCTATACCGACGTCGATGGCGTCTACACCACCGACCCGCGCATTGTGCCGGAAGCGCGGCGGCTGAAGACCGTGACTTTTGAAGAAATGCTTGAAATGGCGAGCCTGGGCTCCAAGGTGCTGCAGATCCGTTCGGTTGAGTTTGCCGGTAAATACAAGGTGCGTTTGCGCGTGCTCTCCAGTTTTAAGGACGAGGGCGATGGCACGCTGATCACGTTTGAGGAAGACAAGGACATGGAAAAAGCCGTCATTTCAGGCATTGCGTTCAACAAGGACGAAGCCAAAATTACCGTGCTCGGGGTTCCTGACAAGCCGGGTATTGCCTACCAGATTCTCGGCCCGATCGGCGACGCTAACATCGACGTTGATATGATCGTGCAAAACGTCGGGCACGACGGGATGACCGACTTCTCGTTCACAGTGCATCGCAATGATCACCAGAAGGCGCTGAAGGTGCTGGAGCCAGTGGTGAAACACACCGAGGCTCGCGGCATTCAGAGCGGGGACAAGATCGCGAAGGTATCTGTGGTCGGTGTCGGCATGCGCTCGCATGCGGGCATTGCCAGTACGATGTTCCGCAGTCTTGCTGAAGAGGGCATCAATATCGAGATGATTTCCACTTCGGAAATTAAGGTCTCGGTGGTGATTGACGAGAAATACACCGAGCTGGCCGTTCGCGTGCTGCACAAGGCATTTGCGCTTGATCAGGCGGGGT
>JAYOED010000032.1:0-11302 GCA_038106575.1 Burkholderiales bacterium | reverse complement strand
ACCGAGCTGGCCGTTCGCGTGCTGCACAAGGCATTTGCGCTTGATCAGGCGGGGTGACTGAGGGTAGACCGACAGAGGGCTGTGATATCCTCTGCTGCGATAATTTTAGGAAATCCCGGAGAGATGGCCGAGTGGTCGAAGGCGCTCCCCTGCTAAGGGAGTATAGGCTCAAAAGGCTTATCGAGGGTTCGAATCCCTCTCTCTCCGCCAATACGATAAAATAAATTAATAAAAACAGTAACTTATAAAAATTACTTTCTTCAGCATACCCAAAAGCATATCCAAAGTCATACCGCTTGGTTTAAAGGTGTTAACACCCCAAGCCTGATCGCCGGTTCACCATACGGCGCCTTCCAGGTCCAGCCGGGTTTGCGCACCCAGCCCGATTCATAGACCGCGCCACCGCCCTGCTGCTCAGCGCGTGTGCGCAGCCCGGTCGCCTTCACGAAAGCGCGAAAGTCACCAACCGTCACTTCGGTGCGGTCGATGGCGAAGCGCCCCATCGTCTGCATATCGGCAGCGACGGCCGTCGCGATGGCCGTCGCAAAAGGCAAGGCCAGCAGGCCGGCGAGCAGTGTGTGGACTTTCATTAAGATTCCATGGATGCATCGGTACGAATTTTCATCAGCATAGCGCAACAAGCAACAGTGCATCCGATAGAATTCCGGTCATCTTCATTAATCATTACGCGGAAATGAATGCCATGACACAGCGTCCGATACATGAATGGACCGCGAGCGAGATCGCACAGGCGGTTAACAACGGCACTGTCAGCGCAGAATCAGTTGCGCGTGACTGCCTGGACCACATTGCCGCACGTGAGCCGGCGGTGCAGGCCTGGCAGTTCATCGATCCGGATCTGGTCATCGCCCAGGCGAAAGCAGTCGATCGGGTAGGCGGCAACGCTGCGCTACGCGGCGTGCCGGTGGGGATGAAAGACATCATCGATACGGAAGACATGCCCACGGAATACGGCTCGCCGATACATCGCGGTTATCGGCCGCACATGGATGCGGCCTGCGTGGCGCTGACCCGCCGGGCGGGCGGCATCATCATGGGCAAGACAGTGACCACCGAATTCGCCAACCGGCATCCCGGTAAAACCATGCACCCGATGGATGCCACACGCACGCCGGGCGGTTCATCGAGCGGATCGGCCGCTGCAGTCGGTGACCACATGGTGCCGCTCGCCATCGGTACGCAGACCACGGGATCAACCATCCGGCCTGCCGCCTACAACGGTTGTGTGGGCTACCGGCCAACCTGGGGCGATTTGCGCGTGGCCGGCGTCATGGAAGCGGCGGGTTCACTGGATACGCTGGGCATCATCGCGCGCTCGGTGGCGGATGTCGCGCTGTATCGCAACGTGCTCGCCGGCATTCCGCCGGAGCCGCTCACCACAATCGAGAATGCCCAACCGCGCATCGGCGTATGCCGCACGCGGTTCTGGGAGGAAACCGATGCCGCGACGCGCCGGCACTTTGACGATTGCGCTGCAACGCTGGCTCGCGCAGGCGCGCTCGTCAGCGAATTGACGCTACCGGCCGCCTTCGACCCGATCGATGAAATTCATCAGCGCATTTCGGCTTTCGAATTCGCGCGCAACCGCGCCTGGGAGCTGTACCGTCACCCGGAGGGCATCAGTGACACCTTGCGCAATGGCCGCCTCAAGCACGGTCTGCGCTACACCTTCGAGGAATACCGGGAGGCGCGGACGCAGGGCGAGCAACTCAGGTTGATGCTGGACGATGTGTTCCGCGACTATGACCTGATCCTGACACCGTCTGCGGCAAGCGTCGCACCGGTCGGCCTGAACGCGACGGGCTCCGCGTCATTCAGCGCGATCTGGACGGTCTGTCATACGCCTTCCGTGACACTGCCCCTGTACCGCGGTGATCATGACCTGCCGATCGGTATGCAGTTCGTAGCGAGGCGCGACAATGATTGGCAGCTGTTCGGGCTCGCGGACTGGATTCACCGCTTGTATGTCCGGTGAATCCAGCCTGCAAGGACTATCGACGCGGGATGATCAGTTCACCTTGATCTTCGCGTCGCGAATGACCTTGGCCCATTTCGCGGTTTCATTGTCGATGTAGCGCGTGAACTCGGCCGGGCTGCTGGAGGCGGCGACAATGCCTGACTTGAGCAGCCGCTGTTTGACGTCATCCGAGGCAAGGGCCTTGACCACGCCTGCGTTGAGACGCTGAACGATATTGGCCGGGGTGCCTGCCGGTACGAAAACGCCATACCAGTTGCTGACCTCGAAGCCTTTGAGGCCTGCCTCGGCGATGGTCGGAATCTCGGGCATCAATTCAAAACGGCGGTTGCCGGTCATCCCCAACGGCCGGATGCGTTTGGCTGAAATGGCCGCAGTCGCGGTACTGACTGTAGAGAACACCACCTGAATATTTCCCGACACGAGATCCAGCATGGCCGGTGCACCGCCCTTGTACGGCACATGCACCATCTTTGCCCCTGTCATTGCATTAAACAGTTCTCCGGCGAGATGGTCTGTTGCGCCGGAACCCGATGATCCGAAGCTCACGTCACCCGGCCGGCTTTTGGCGAGCGCAATGAATTCCCGGACATTTTTTGCCGGTAACGAAGGATGCACAACCAGCACGTTCAAGGCGATCGCCGCCTGCGACACCGGCTGAAGATCGCGCTTGGGGTTGTAGGGCATCTTCGGCAGCAGGCTCGGGTTGATCGCGATGGGTCCGATCGTCCCCAGCACCAGGGTGTAACCATCAGCCGGCGACTTCGCCGCCAGATCAACGCCGATCATGCCGCCGGCGCCACCACGGTTATCAACAATGACTTGTTGTCCGACTTCAGTCGACAAGCGCGCCGCGATAGCGCGTGAGGTGATATCCGCTCCACCGCCGGGCGCGAAAGGACTGATCCAGCGCAGCGGCTTCGTCGGCCAGTTCTGCGCGCCGGACGGCAAGGCGACAAGAGTGCCAAACAATGTCATTGCCGCAACCAGTAAATTCTTGTTCATGGACTGTCTCCGAAAGTGAAAAACCTGAAAAACCAGGCCGCGGTTCAACCACCGGCCCGCCTGAATATCTCCTGCAGCTCAGCGCGATCACGGGTTTTTCCCAGTGCCGCCATCAGCAGAATCCTCGCCTTGACGCCACTGAGATACCCGGCAGAAATAGCCCCTTCACGAATCAGGCTCTGGAAAGAACCGGGATAACCTTTACCGGGATGTGGCGCGCCGGTGCTCAAACGCAACCCAACGACCACCGGAATGCCGGCAGCGAGCGCCCGGCACACGCCGTCATAGAAGGGCCGGTTGACATTGCCACCGCCGGTCGCCTCGACAACAATGCCATCGACGCGCGCCTCGATACAGGCGCGAAACAGCAGATCACTGGCGCCCTGTGCCATCTTGATGATGTGCACCTCGGTGGCAAGCTGGTCCACCGGCAAATACACACGGCGTTCCGGCCTGGAAAAAAAAGTGACGCCGTAACGGCTGACACTGCCTATGGGACCACCATCGCGCGAGCCGAAGCAGGTCAGCAGTTCCGGATTGATCTTGATCGCATCGCGCGCGGCATGAATCTCGCTGCCCAGGGAAACCATCACGCCGCGTCCGCGGGCGGCGGGATCAATGGCGATCTTCAAGGCATACAGCAGGTTCCGCGGTCCGTCGGCGTCGGGCTCATCGGCATTGCGCTGGGCCCCGGTGAACACCACCGGCTTGTCGCTATCCAGTGTGAGATCAATGAGATAAGCGGTCTCCTCAAGCGTGGCAGTGCCGTGCGTGACGACGGCCCCTGCAACCCGGTCATCACTCAATACACGGCGCAATGTGTCGCGCAAACCGAAGGCAGTCGCCGTGTCCATCAGCGCACTGTTGATATTCGAGTGCTCAACCACCTGCACCTCGGCAAGCGCTTTGATATCCGGCACCGCATTGACCAGATCTTCCGCGGTCGCTGCCGACACATGGCCACCCACCGACGGGTCATAACGCGACGCAATGGTGCCGCCCGTCCCGACGACACAGACAACAGGCTTCGTCACAGCACGTTCCTCTCTTTCAATAATGCAACTGCCATTTGTTCATTCCACCTTGATACCTGCCGCTTTGACCACTTCGCTCCAGCGCTTCATGTCGGCCAGGATGTCCGCACGAAACTCCGCCGGCGTACTGGCGATCACTTCAAGGCCCATGGCCGACATGCGCTTCGCCGCGTCCGGTGCCCGCAAGGCAGCGCGGATCTCATCCGACAATCGGTTGACAATAGCCGCCGGCGTCCCGCGCGGCGCCAGTATGCCCTGCCAGTCCCTCACGTACACGTCCGGTGCCCCGGCCTCGCCCATCGTCGGCACATCGGGCAGCAATTGTGACCGCTGTTTGGACGACACCGCCAGGGGACGTAGCCGGTTGCTCCGGATATGCGGGAGTGCGGAGGTCATCGAAGCGAAACTCATGGTGGTATTGCCGCCTACGACATCGGCAACTGCCGGACCACCACCCTTGTACGCGATATGGGTCAGCTTGACGCCGGTTTTCAGGGAAAAGAATTCGCCGGTCAGGTGCGGCGCACCGCCGATGCCGGAGGAACCGAAGGTCAAATGTCCCGGCTTTTCCTTTGCACTGCGAATCAGGGCAGGCAGGGAATCGATGGGCGACTTCGCCGATACGACAAGCACATTACCTACCGCCGCCGTCATGGTAATGGTCTCGAAATCGTTAACCGGGTGAAACGGCACTGTCTTCAGGAGACTGGGGTTGACGGAATGACGCAGCGATACAAGGACCAGTGTGTAACCGTCGGGATTGGCCTTGGCCACCAGATTGGTGCCGATGATGGCTGCCGCGCCGGGACGGTTGTCCACGACGATCTGCTGTTTCAATGACTCGGTCAGCTTCTGCCCCACCACCCTTGCCGCGCCGTCGCTGCTGCCACCCGGTGCCACCGGCACGACCAGCCGGATCGGGCGTTCCGGATAACCGGACGTCGGCTGCGCCATCGCCACGCCGGAAAGAGCAGTCCAAGTTACCGTCAACACACCACACAGCCAGCGTTCCCTGTTCATTCTTGCCTCCAAAGCTCGGTTGCTCGTATTCCCTGAGGGATCCATTATCACCCGCCTCTCGACAGGCGAGTATAAAAAAAGCAAATAGCGTACCGAAGGGGAAATTGATGATCTTCCTGAGCCGCAGTCTCGTGCCTGCATGTGAAACCGGTTACATTGCTTCACTCGTAAACGCAGCCGCGACAGCCCACGCGCGTGCGGCATTCCATATCCTGATTTATTGCTGTCTGGAGGCACATGAACTCATCCGAGCTTTGCTTTCTATCCGTCGCGGAAACCGCGCTACTGATACGGACCGGAAAAATTTCACCGGTGGAACTGACCCGTTCGCTTCTCGACCGCATCAGCCGACTGGACAACCGGGTCCAGGCCTTTATTACACTCACTGCCGAACCCGCACTGGCCCAGGCCCGCGAAGCTGAGCAGGAAATCCGGAAAGGCCGCTACCGGGGGCCGCTGCATGGCATTCCGTTCGGCCTCAAGGACATTTACGACACCGCGGGCTTGCTCACTTCCGGCGGATCGGCGGTTGGCAGGACAAACATCCCCGCACGGAACGCGACGGTCACGCAACGCCTGCTGGATGCCGGCGCGATCCTGATGGGCAAGTTGCAGACGCATGAGTTTGCACATGGCGGCCCCTCATTCGATCTGCCCTGGCCGCCCTCACGCAACCCCTGGGATCTGTCCCGCTTCACCGGTGGATCATCCAGCGGCTCCGGCGCCGCACTGGCCGCGGGCTTCCTGCCCGCCGCCATGGGTTCCGACACCGGCGGCTCGATCCGCGGTCCGGCCTCCTACTGCGGCATTACGGGATTGATGCCGACCTACGGGCTGGTGAGTCGAACCGGCGTGATCCCCAATTCATTCACCTTCGATCACTGCGGTCCGATGGCGCGCAGTGCAGAGGATTGTGCGATTCTGCTGCAGGTCATCGCCGGTCATGATGCCGCCGACCCCGGCAGCATCGCTCACGATATCCCTGACTACATCGACGGCATCCGCGCCCCCTTGCAGGGCATGCGCATCGGGATACTGCGCCATTATTGGGAAGAGGATATTCCGGTGCAGCCGGAACATGCCGCTGCACTGGAGGAGGCCATCCGGGTTTTCCGCAGCCTTGGCGCGCAGATCGCAGAATGCCGCATCCGTCCGGTGCAGGATGGATTCGATATCAAGGTGGTCATCGCGGAGAGCGAGTTGTTCTCGATTCACCAGGAAAACCTGATCCGCTGCCCCGAAAATTTCGGACGGGATTTTCTCGGACGTGCGCTGCCGGCCTGTCTGTTCCAGTCGGTTGACTATGTGCAGGCCCTGCGCGAACACCGCCGCTATCTGGATACCCTCAAACCGGTATTTGAACGCTTTGATCTGCTGCTGGCGAGCGGTTTCGGCGCTGCACCGCGCTTTGAGGAGTATCGCACCGAGAACTTCTGGCTGAAGAGCAACGTCTGCACGCCGTCAAATACCGGTCGGACGCCGGCGCTCATGCTGCCCTGCGGTTTCTCCACCAATGGCATGCCACTCGGCATGCAACTGATCGGTCCACCCGCAGGCGATCTGCGCGTGCTGCAGGCGGGTCACGCCTTTCAATCGACCACTGACTGGCACCGCCGGCGGGCATCGCTGGAGGCAGGGGAAACGCTGGCGCCTCCCGATCTTTCCGCGAACGAGCCGAGGGCCTCTTCTTTGACGGCCGCCGAGCAATCCCATGTGGAAGCCATGGCCCGCCAGGCCGGTTTGAAACTGAACGACCGGCAAATGGCCATATTGATGGAAACCGCACCGCATGCGCTTGAGATGGCCCGCCGTTTCCGCAAATCCCGTGACCGCATGGAGCCGCCGTCGCTGGTATTCCGCTTCGACTGATCGCGTCAGGCCCGGTGGAGGACAGATTCTGCCCACACTGCATCGCGGAAAAGCCCTTTGTCATTACCGGGTGCGGCCACGAGCTGCACCCCCAGCGGCAATCCGCCCGGGCCGGTGCCACAAGGCAGGGTCATACAGGGCATTTGCAGCAGCGTCCACATCAGCCCAAAGGTCGGTTCGCCGGTCCCGCTGATATCCGGCGCTTCGTCCGGCGCGCTGGGGGCCATCAGCAGGTCCAGCGTGGCGATCTCCTTGTCCATCCACGTGCGGCAACGATGCGTGAGTGCCAACGCGTCCTCGTATTCCGGCCGCGTGACACGCCCGCCGGCCGCGATACGCCGGGTAAGGCTTTCGGAAATCTTCTCCGGAAATTGCGTTCTCTCCCAGGTCAAGGCACGGAAAAACTCATAGGCACTGATTTTGATCTGGGCATCATTCAGCTGCGCAAACTCTGCCGGCAGTGTCAGTTCGCGCACCCGCGCACCTGCCGCCGAAAAACGCGCAGCGCAATCCTCCAGTGATCTTTGTACGGACTCGCTCGCGTCCTGCCACCACGGCGTACGGCAAAGACCGACGCGCGGCGCAGACGCCGGTTTGAAATCACCCGGTTCAACAGGTAATGCCGACAGAAGTGCCACCAGCATGCCGGCATCGCTGACACAGCGCGATAAAACACCGATCGTATCGAGCGATTCGGCCAGAAACTTCATGCCGACGCGATTGACCAGTCCGAAACTCGGCTTGTATCCGACCACGCCGCAATAGGCAGCCGGTCGAATCACCGATGACGAGGTCTGCGTACCCAGCGCAAGGGGAACCATGAAATCGGCGACCGCGGCACCGGAGCCGCTGGAGGATCCGCCCGGCGTATGGGTGAGCCGGTGGGGATTACGCGTCTTGTTGGGATGACGGGTGGCAAACTCGGTCGATACGGTTTTCCCGAGAATCACGCCACCCAATTCACGAATCTGGGCGACGCAAGCGGCGTCGGCAACCGGGCGGTACCCGTCGTAAATCGGCGAGCCGTAACCGGTCGGCATGTCGGCTGTGTCGATGACATCCTTGATGCCAACCGGTAGGCCGTGCAGCCACGAACGTCGTGGCTCTCGATCCCGCGCTCTGGCCTGTGCCAGCGCCTGCTCCGGATCCATCCAGGCCCAGGCCCGCACTTCACCTTCGCGCTCAGCGATACGCTCCAGGCAGGCGGACACCAGCGCTTCCGAACTCAAGCGCCCCGCCTGCATGGCGACACTGGCCGCCGTGGCTGTCATCAACGCATACCCGCCCTGCGGCGGGCAAAGATCCGTTTTAACCGGCATAAGTCCTGTAACCCCCTGCGTCACTGTGCATCAGGAATCAATCGCCGGTGATGTTCGCCGCCTTGATGACCTTGACCCATTTATCCTGCTCGGATGCCATGTACTTGGCGAACTGCTCGGTCGACATCTTCTGCACTTCGGTTCCCTGGTCATTCAGCCGCTTGACCGTATCCGGATTATCCAAGGCCGCATTGATCGCTGCGTGCATGGGCGCAGGGTTGGTTTTCCGTGGCGCGAATACACCGAACCAGATCTGCGATTGGTAGCCCGGCACACCGGATTCACTGATCGTCGGCAATCCGGGAAGCGCGGGATTGCGCTTGGGACCGCCCACTGCAATCGCCTTGAGCCGGTTGGCGCGCACATGTCCAATGACCGTCGGCAGAGATCCGATTTGCAACTGCGTGAATCCTGCCGCGGTATCGGCGATGGCCGGCCCGCCGCCCTTGAACGGCACATGGGTCAGATTGATACCGGTCATCATTTTGAACAGTTCGGTATTCATGTGAGGAAAGCCGCCGATACCCGAGGACGAATACAGCAGTTCTCCCGGCCGCTTGCGCGCGAGTGCAATGAGATCCTTGACGGAATTCACCGGCAGGTAGGGATTGACGACGAGAGCGCTGTCTGCCACACCGATCATTGCTACCGAAGCAAAGGAATTGGCGAGATCAATATTGGATTTCTTGTTGATCAGGAAACCATATCCGGTCGATGTGATGAGGTAGTTATAACCGTCCGGGGGAAGTTGGGAGGTAAACTGCAATCCGACAATCGAGCCCGCACCGGCACGATTCTCGACGATTACCTGCTGCTTGAATCGCTTGTTGAGGTCTGCTGCAAGTATCCGTGTATTGATATCAGTGCTGCCGCCTGGCGCCCAGGGCACGACCACCCGCACCGGCCGCTCGGGCCAGGCCGCGACGGCATTACCGGACAGCAATGCAATGACTGTTGCAAAAACCACTGCGCTTCCATTCTGAAAACTGGCAAATGAACGCATGCTCCCTCCATCGAAAGTAAGTGTTATCCAACGACCGGCTGGACCGGCAAACCTCCCCAATTCGCTTGCAATATTCGGGCCTGAACCGCTTCCCACGTATCAACCCTCAGTCAGGCATGCGGGGTGACGTTCTGTCCAGGACGTCGCGGCCTCATAGGCCGCACCAACCCGGTACACCGTCGCCTCATCGTAGGGCGCACCGACGATCTGAATCCCCAAAGGCAAGCCTTCACGACTGAATCCGGCCGGTACCGCGATCGCCGGACTGCCGGTAACGTTAAATGGCGCTCGCGCCTGCCGGCTGTAAATGAACTCACAAGCCTCCGGATCATCAATCCGGCAAGCCGGGTCATGCGCGCTGGCCGTCACAATCACGTCCACATCACTGAAGAGTGCGTGAAATTCGGCGGTATAGCGTGAGCGGAGTCTGAGCGCGTTGATGTAGTCACTCGCGCTGTACATGGCGCCATAAAGCAGGCGCTGACGGGTGACGTCGCCATAGTCCTGCGGCCGTTCACGTAACCATTTTTCGTGAATGGCGTAAGACTCCGAACCCATGATCACGCGATTACAGGCCTGAAAACGGCTGAGCGGTATTGTGCTGACCTCGGTTACCTGCGCGCCGAGATCGCGAAGAGTCGCCACTGCGGCATCTACGGCCGCACCCATTTGAGGATCAGCCTCGATGTCTTCCTCGTAAAAGTGCCGCAACCAGCCGATGCGCAGGCCTTTAACACCACGCGCCAGCAACGCGGTATGGTCGACACCCGGTCTCGCGACACTGACTGGATCACTACCGTCGTGGCCCGCAATCGCGTTCAGCACAATGGCGTTGTCTCGTACCGTCCGTGTCAGCGGACCCACATGATCCAGGGAGTACGCCAACGGAAATACTCCCCGGCGGCTGACCAACCCGTAGGTCGGCTTGATACCGACGACCCCGCACATGGTCGACGGGTTGCGCACCGATCCACCGGTATCCGTGCCGATGGCAAAAGGCAAAAAGCCTGCAGCGGTGGCGACACCCGAACCGCTGGACGATCCGCCACAGAAATAATCCCGGTTCCAGGGATTGCGCGCAGGCGGCCAGGGCAAATCAAAGCATGGACCACCCAGGGCGAATTCGTGAGTCGACAGCTTACCCATGAAAACGCCCCCGGCCGCACGAAGCCGTGCGGTCACGCTTGCATCCGAGGTGGCGACGTTATCTTTCAGAATCGCGGAGTGCGCGGTGGTCGGCAGTCCCGCGTAGTCGATAATATCCTTGAGCCCGTACGGGACACCATGCAGTGGACCACGCCAGTGACCGGCCGAAATTTCCGCTTCCGCACGGCGCGCATCTGCCAGCGCGATATCCGGCGTAAACCGCAGAAACGCATTTAACTTCGTGTCGTAACGCGAAATACGATCAATCAGCGCCTGCGTCCAATCAACCGGCGACAGCTTTTTCTCACGGATAAGGGGTGCCGCTTCGCCAATCGACAGGAAAGCCAGATCATTCGCGACGCTCACGGTGTACCTCCCGGCAAGCGGAACACGAGAGCCGGCTCGTCGGCAGGTGTCAGCACTGACGTATCGAGCGCACTGCGACGCATCTGAGCGATGCGGTCGGCATTGAGCAGCTTCTGCATATCAGGCTCAGACAGATTGACCAGTCCAAGCCGCGAAGCAAGGTCCCGTGCCCGCGCCTCGTCTTCCGCATTCAGATTCGACATGCCAATTTTCCTCTCAGCTTGCGCCACCCCCGCTTATTAAGGCTACAGTCACCGACGAGCCAGCGCAATCGTTTGTTCACGTTGCAGACTTCCGGAAAATCCGATGGCTGACAATCATCAGACGGCGTGATGCGATAATGCCAACGAGACCTAACAATATCCGCTTGCGAGGGACGAATGAACGGAAAAATCCGCCGGGTGATTACCGGCCATGACGAGAACGGCAAAGCCATCGTGATCGAAGACCAACTGGCGCCCGCGGTACGCACCAATCCGCTGCGGCCCGGGTACGCGGTGTTCTTTTTTAGTCTTAGTGTGTTCCGGAGGAATGATCCACTGTT
>JAYOED010000031.1:15532-26716 GCA_038106575.1 Burkholderiales bacterium | reverse complement strand
CAGTGCAATCGTCGCCTGGTTCACGCCTTTGTGGGGCACGATCAATACATTGATCTTGTTCTCGCCCATGAAGTAGCGAGCTGCAAGATCATTCGAAGTGCCGGCTCCACCAGTACCAAAATTGAGTTTGCCCGGGCTGCGCTTGGCCAGCGCCACCAGTTCCTTGAGCGATCTGGCCGGCACCACCGGATGCACGACTAGTGCGTTGGGTATCGATGCCACCCTGCCGATTGGCGCCAGGTCGGACTGCTTATAGTTCAGCTTCTTGTAGAGATTGGGGCTGATCGCCAGCGAAGGGGAACAGATCACGATGGCATAGCCGTCAGCCGGCTGGCGCGAGGCGTATTCCATGCCGACATTACCGCCGGCTCCAGGCCGGTTCTCCGGCACCACGGGCTGGCCAACCTGCTCCGACAGTTTCTGCCCCAGGATGCGGCCGAGGATGTCGGTGCCGCCTCCGGGCGGGAACGGCAGGATGAAGCGGATCGACTTGCTGGGATAGGCCTGGGCTTGTGCGCCATGCAGCGGGGCAAGCGATAGAGCGGCGACCCCCATGGCGATGGCGGTAAAAAAACGGCGGTTCATGAATATTTTTCTTCTATTATTCGATTGATTGCGAGGCAGATAGATGATTGTCCACTTCGGGCCTTTTTTGTCAAACCCGGGTGCATCCTGGATCATCCGCTGTAACGCTAAGGGCACAAACGGTTACAATGTCCGCCCTCCCAGACTGCCACCTGCTTCGTGAAACGCGTCATGTCCACCCCCCGCATCGCGCTGATCCACGCCACACCGCTTGCTATTGACCCCATCGTCAGCGCCTTCAGGCGCTTGTGGCCGGAGGCGCGCATCAGCAATCTTCTCGAGGACTCACTGGCACCCGACTTGGCCGCCGAGGGCGATCTGACCGAAAGGATGACGGAACGTTTCCTGACGCTGACGCGTTACGTGCATGGCTGCGGTGCCGATGCCGTTCTGTTTACCTGCTCGGCCTTCGGCCTCGCGATTGAAGCAGCAGCAAAAACAGTCCCTGTTCCCGTGCTCAAGCCCAACGAAGCCATGCTCGATGAGGCTATGGAAGCAGGCGACCGCATCAGCCTGATCGCGACCTTCGGTCCCACCGTGCCCGGCATGACCGCTGAACTCGAAGCGCTGGCGAAGGCCAAGGGGCGGACATTGCAGTTGAAAACACGCTGCGTGCCCGAAGCCAACACTGCGCTTTCCAATGGCGATCAGCTGACTCACGACACACTGGTGTCTTCTGCAGCGACAGGCATGATGCCGTGCGATGCCGTAGTGCTCGGACAGTTTTCAATGGCCAGTGCCGCGCGCTTCATCCAGCCTCCGGCAGGCTGCCGCGTGCTGACCAGTCCTGATTCAGCCATCCGCCGGCTGCGAGCCATTCTGAAGGCTTAGCCGGGGCGCAAGCACCGCGCCTGAGGTTGTTTGCCGGTCACTCCCCGAGCAGGGATTTCGCCGTACGCTCACAAACCCAGGCCTTCTGCTCGGCCGTCAGCCCCGGGATGCCGTCGACCGCTGCCGGTACGTCGAGCGGCGCCATATCGAACGGATGATCGGTGCCGATCACCACACGGTCGGCGCCGACCTGGTCAACCAGGTACTTCGCGGCCTGCGGATCGTGGGTCAGGCAGTCGAAATAGAACCGCTTGAACAGTTCGCGCGGCTGCGTGACATTGTTGACCTTGGGCTCATTGCGCACCTGGTGACCATGGCGGAAGCGCCCGATCTGGTAGGGAATGAAACCACCGCCATGTGGCAGCACGATGCGCAATGACGGCATCTCGTCCATCGCGCCGCTGAACATCAGGTGCGCGACCATCAAGGTGGTGTCGAGAGGAAAGCCCACGAAATTCGACAGGTAGTAGTCCTCCATGCCGCCTTTCGCCAGGCACTGGTACGGGTGCGCAAAAATGAAGCAACCCAGCTGTTCGATGGTCTTCAGCACCTTGCGGAATTTCTGCGCCGCCAGCGGCGTGCCTTCAATCGAGGTCGCCAGTTCGACGGCCTTGAATCCATATTCCTTGACCACGCGCTCGAGTTCGGTGATCGCCGCGTCCGGATTCTGCATCGGCAGATGCGCCATGCCGCGCAGGCGTGACGGATGCTTCGCCACCATTTGCGCGATGCCATCGTTGGCGAGTTGCGCCGCATACAGCCCGGCCTCGGCCGGCAGCCAGTAAAAATAGATCGGTGGCCCGACCGAAATCACCGACACGTCGAGCTTGTTGCGGCTCATCCACTCGACCTTGGCGTCGGCATCATAAAAATCCGCGCTCAGTATTGCCGGGCGGCCATGCACGTCAAAGTATCGCTTGCCGTCTTTTTCCCAGACGCTGGTGTTGAAACGCTTGGGATCTTTTTCCATCGCGGCAATGATAGTCGGCGGGATGACGTGGCTGTGCAGGTCGTAGCGCATGGGGAAACAGTTCCTCGATTTGGAAAGGCGGCTATTTTACGGTGAGCAGCGGTCGCAATGCGCGCGCATAGCGCATCCGCTCGATATTCCACACGGTATCAATCAGGCGCGCCGTGCGCCGCGCCCCGATCACCGGCAGCAACAGGTCACGGACCTTGGCCTTGACTTCGCTGCGCGGCATCGGATTAGCCGCAGTTCCACGCACAGCCTTCGTGTGATGACGCAGCCGGCGGCCGTCGCGGGTCAGGATCTCGACGAAGGCCTGCGTCGTCTTTGCCCGGCCCAGCGCTGCGCTTCCCTGCAAGGTGATGCGGGACTTGAGCGTTGTCACCCGCGGATCGCGCACACGCTTTTCGTCGTGTGCCGAGGCAAAGCTGATGTCACCGTCAAGCAGCATCAGCGCCGTTAGGTGCTGGATGTTGATGCTGGCCATCGTACGCTGGTTGACCGTGCGCGCGCCCTGGTCATCGATGGTGATCGTCACTTTATCGACATCTTTTGCGCCTACGCCGTATTTCTCGATCAGGTTCAGCACCGCGTCGATCGGCGCCTGGATCGGATAGCCGATCGCCCAGCGCTTGATCGAGGTATTCATGATCTCGAACCTGCGCCCCAGCCCGCGCACCAGTTTTTTCGGATCAGCGGTCAGGCCGTGAGCATGAAAGAAGCTGCGATCTCCGAAGAAGATGTCCTCAACCCCGGTGAAACGCATCGAGGCCATCAACGCAGCGGTAACACCATTGCGCGCAGGCATGCCGCCAAAATCAAACGCTTTCTCGATGTGTTCGATGTCGCGCGCCCAGCACGACAGCCCGGAGGCCTGCTGCGCGGCATACGACAGCGCGAAACGGGACTGGTCGGCATTCAGCCTGAGAATCGCAGCAGCAGCAGCGGTCGCACCAAAGATATTGCCGAAGCTGTGAGTCGAATGTCCGCGCGAACGGAAGCGCTCAATACCGAGTGCCAGCGACATGCGCGCGCAAACGTCATACCCCAGCACCAGCGCCCGCAGCAGCGCAGTGCCGCCGGCACGCTGACGTTCGGCCAGCGCCAGCGCTGCGGGAATGATGCCGCAGCCGGGATGCACCAGCGCGAGGTAATAGGTGTCGTCGGTCTCGTCGGCGTGGCCGTGCATGCCGTTGGCGAGCGCGGCATTGATCGCTGAGGTCATGATGTTCGTACCGATCACCGTCGCTTCAGGCACTCCGCCCTGCGTCTTCACGAACTCGATCGCGCGCCTCCCCGGCAGCAGGCGCGAGCCGGACAACATTGCCGCAAGCGTGTCGAGCAGATGATGCTTGGCACGCTCGGTGACCTTCGCCGGAAGCGGCCGGCGCGGCGCGGCAGCGATGTAGTCCGCCAAAATTTTGGTTAACCGTGAAACAGTCGGGTTTGTTTTTTTCATTGCGGATTGGGAGCTTTAGCGTCTCATGCCCCCAAAAAGAACAGGGGCGCAATAAAAAATACGCCGGGCGCAGCCGTGACGCGAAGCGCGCGAGGCTTCGACGAGACCTTACCCGACGGTAAGGCGAGAAGAAACGTAGCGCGCGACAATGTCGCGGCAAGCGCAGGCATTTTTGATGTCAATTTCAGTTTGGATTGATGCCTGCAGCCTTGATGACCTGTGCCCATTTCTTTGTTTCGGCGCGGATGTAGGCGGCAAACTCGGCGGGGCTGCTGCCCACAGCCTCTGCACCGTCGTTGGTCAGGCGCCTGCTGACTTCGGGATTGCCCAGGGCCTGCACCACGCCGTCGTGCAACCTGGCGATGATTGCGGCGGGAGTTCCTGTCGGAGCCAGCACACCGTACCACTGCACGGCCGCGTAACCCGGTACCCCGGCCTCGGCGAGGGTCGGAATGTTGTCCGCGCCCGGCGCGCGCTTGGAACCGGTCACCCCCATCGCGCGCAGCCGCCCGGCGAGGATATGCGGCTTGGCTGACAGCATGTTGGGCATCATCACCGGCACGTGCCCGGCAACAAGATCAATGACGCCGGGACCAGTGCCCTTGTACGGCACATGCAGCATCTTCAGCTTGGACATGACCAGAAACAGTTCCATCGACAGGTGCGGGCTAGTGCCCTTGCCCGCGGACGCGAAATTGAGTTCGCCGGGGCGCACCTTGGCAAAAGCAATGAACTCCTTCAGGTTGCGCGGTGGCAGCGACGGATGCACGACCAGAACGTTGGAGAGCGACACCGCCTGGGAAATCGGCGCGAAATCCTTGAGCGCATCGTAAGGCACTTTCTTGTACATAGCCGGATTGATCGCCAGCGTGCTGATGCCCATCAGCAGCGTGTAGCCGTCGGGGGCCGCACGCGCAACAGCTTCACCACCGATCATGGTACCGGCGCCGGGCCGGTTCTCGACGATGACCTGCTGCCCGAGAAAGCGGCTCAGCTGTGGCGACAACAAGCGCGCCGAAATGTCGGTGCCGCCACCCGGAGAAGACGGCACGATCAGCCGCACCGCGCGGGTCGGATAGTTTTGCCCCCAGACCGGAAGAACAAAGGTCGCTAGCATGGTGGATGCGATCAAGTATTTGATTATATTCATCTATTTTCCTAGTTTACGTTCAACACTATAGACGCTGGAAGCGCACTGGAACAAGCCGACACCCGGACGCAGGCCGCGCGCGCTAGCGACTGACACTGCCGGCCATACCCACGGATTTCAGCAGCTTCGCGTATTTCACGGTGTCGGATTTGATCAGGGCCGCGAATTGCGCCGGCGTACCACCAACCGTTTCTGCGCCGCGCGCGGCCATTCGACCGGCAATTTCCTTCACGCGCAGCAGTTCGTTGATCTCGCGATTCAGGCGCTGCACGATTGCAGCGGGTGTTCCCCGCGGCACCAGCACGCCATGCCAGATGCTGGCATCAAATCCCGGGAGCGTTTCACCCATGGCCTCGACATCCGGCAATGCCTTGACCCGCTTCGGCGTCAACAAGGCCAGCCCGCGGACGCGTCCGGCTTTCAGGTGGGGCAGCGCCGATACCATCGGGCCGGCCATCATCTGCACCTGTCCCGCAATCGTAGCGGTCAGCGCAGGGCCGCCGCCTTTATACGGCACATGCGTCATGCGCACGCCGGTGGCTACGCCGAACAGTTCCACCGCAAGGTGTCCAGCACTGCCCCGCCCCGAAGACGCGAAATTGATTTGTCCCGGATTCGATTTGGCATGTGCAATCAGTTCGGCCACACTTTTTGCCGGCAGTGCATTCGCAGCCACTAGCATCAGGGCAATGGTATTGAGCTGGATCACCGGCATGAAATCACGCTCGGGATCGTAAGGCAGCTTTCGATACAGCGTCTGGTTGACCGACACGCTGGCCGGAAGGCAGAACACCAGCGTATAGCCGTCGGCGGCAGCCTTGGCGCCGATATCGGTGCCGATGATCGCATTAGCGCCGCCACGGTTGTCGACGACTATTTGCTGCTGTAGCCGTTCGCCCAGAGGCTGTGCAATTAGTCGGGCCACGGTATCGGTGCCGCCACCCGGCGGGAACGGCACGATGAAACGGATCGGCCGGTTGGGATATTCCTGCGCGGACGCCGGCAGTACTCCGCAGGCAACGAACAACAAAACGGCCAACATTAATCTATTTTTTATCATGACTCCTCCTCGTTATTGTGCGGCTACTGCGCCAGCGGCAATGTCACCGGTCGCCGGGTTGCCATCGAATGCTCTATGGCCAAGGTCGCCTCAAGCGTGATACGCGCCTCTCTTGGCGTAGCCAGTGAACATGGCTTGCCCAGCGCCAGGTGATCCAGCCAAGCGCGGGTCTCGTTGGCAACCGGCCCCCAGAATTCGCCTAGCGCCCAGTCGCCCGGTGTGCCGCTTTGCAGGAACACCATGTTGACGTTGTGATCGGGCAAATAGACGTGGGGAATACCCTTCTCGGTGTACATTAACTGGTCGGTATGATCGTCGTCGAGGATCATCACGCCCTCAGTGCCTACGACCTCGACGCGGGCAGCATGGCCCAGCGCAGGATATTTTTCGGGTAAGGCATAGCTGATGCCAAGATTGAGCACCGCACCGTCATCGTAAGTGAGTATCGCGTAGCTGACGTCATCCACCTCTGGATGGCCGGCCGCCTTGAGCACACCCTTGTGGCCGCGCGCATAGACTTCAGCCAGGCGATGGCCTTCATGCAGCCAGTTCATCAGGTCGACGTAATAGGTGAGCGCGTCCACCACCGGTGTCGCATGCGGGTTGCGGCCGAGCATCGCCAGCGCCTGCGAGCGAGAGTTGAACACCCTTGCCGCTGCACCGGTAAGCCTGCCGATGCGCCCCTGCACAATCTGCTCCTTGGCGATCAGGTAACGTTCCTTGTAACGTCGGCTGTAGCCGACATGCACCTCGGCACGGGACTTTTCGATGGCGCGGATAACGCTTTCGGCATCTGCCACGGTCAACGCAATCGGTTTTTCCACGAGCACCGGTTTACCAAGCTCAAGCGCTTTCAGTACCGGCTCGAGGTGCTCGCCCTCACTGGTCGAAACGATCACGGCATTGACATCAGGGTGCGCAATGACGGCGTCGTTGTCGGCGCCATGAACGGCTGCCCCGGTCTTTTCAGCCAGCGCGGCGGCTTTTGCCGGATCCTGATCGGCAACCGCGATGAAGCGGACGGACGGATGTCCCGCCGCGAGTCGCGCACGCAGCCCGCCGATGCGACCGCAGCCGATGACGGCCAGACCTATGGATTTGCGATCGATGATCCCCTCCGCTTCGGCACCTGCGATCCGCGATGAAAAGTCCGGACCGGAATCAGGAAACCGTCATTTTGTGGACAGACAATAGACAAGCCTGCGTCTGCTCCGCAGTCTAGCCAAGCACTTCCGTGGTTACAAGCGAACTGGCAGCAAGCCACAGCATGTGGAATGTTCAGCCGCTCTTTTCGGCAATCGACAGATCGACCGCACGTGCCCGCAGTGCCGTATCGGAGCGCAGCACCGCCTTTGCGATCTTGTGCGTCGGCGTGTGCGGCAGCTCGTCCACGAAGGCCACGTAGCGCGGCACCTTCTGCGGAGCGAGGCGGGAACGACACAAGTCGGCAATTTCCTGCGGGGAGACTTTCATTCCGGGCTTCACCGCAACAATCACGAAAATGTCGTCTTCCCCAAGTTCCGAGGGCACCGCGATGGTGCCGGCCTCGGCCACTGCGGGATGCTCGCCAACCACGCGGTCGAGTTCGGCGGCAGCGATGTTTTCGCCGCGGCGACGGATGATGTCGCGCTTGCGCGAAATGAAAAAATAATAACCGTCGCTGTCGCGCTTCACCAGGTCACCGGTCTTGAACCAGCCGTCGTGAAAAGCATTCGCCGTTTGTTCGGCATCACGGAAATAGCCCTGCATGATGATCGGCGTCTTCACCCACAACTCCCCTGGTTCTCCATCGGGGACGTCGCGGCCCTCGTCATCAACCACGCGGCACTGCGCCCAGGGTTTTGCCGGGTCGGGATGGCGGCCGATCGGTCCCATGCTGCCCAGCTTCTGCACGCCCTCGAACGGATTGCAGGTCACACCCGGGATCTCGGTCATGCCGTAGCCGCCGATGCGGTGCGCAATCCTGAAATCGTTTTTGAAAGTCTCGTCCATGCTCGAGCGCACGCCGTAGACCTTGGTGATTTTGTGTTCCCGACGGAATTCGCTGCGCGGGCGGTTGTGCAGGATGCTGCCTATAGCTTCGATAATATTGACCTCGGTGGCACCGGTATCGACCGCGGTCTGCCAGAACGTCGAGGCCGAAAATTTGGGAACGATGATCATGCATGCTCCTGCGGCCAGTGTACCGGCAACCGAATAGAACATGGCGTTGATGTGGAACAGCGGAAGCACAATCATCACCCGGTCATCATCCTGAAGGTAGACCCGCTGCACGAAGGCCTCGCCGCCGGTGACGAAACTTTTCTGACTGTGCATCGCCCCTTTTGGAAAACCGGTTGTACCAGAGGTATAGACGATCAGGCAGGTGGCCTCCCCCGTGATATCGCCAGGCAGCATCACCTGCGGCGCGTTCCTTGCCAGATCGTCCAGCAGCGGGGCGTCACCGCTTGCTGCATCGAGCATCACGAACCAGGCCGGGGTTGCCAGCCCGAATACTGCGTTCCGTGCAACCGCCAACGTATCTGCAGTGGCGGCGATCGCGGAAACTTCAGCGTGATGAAGCACATATTTCGCTTCTTCGACACCGAACTCGGGATTGACGGGCACCATGATTGCACCCAGCTTTGCCAAAGCGAACAGCAGCACGACATGGCCGTCACAGTTGCGCGCCATCACGCCCATGCGGTCGCCTTTGCCGACACCACGCACCGCCAGCACGCGTGCAACGGCGTCCACCTTTTGCGCAAACTCCTGCCAGGACCAGCTGCGATCGCGGTAGAGCATGAACGGGCGCGACGGATCGCGCTGCGTGCGGCTGGCCAGCACGCTGTTCAGCGTGTAGTCGTGACCGGAATACAGCCTGATTACTTCCAGAGGTTTTTTCATGGGGGGGGAAACAAAAATTTTTGAGTGATTCTGTCATACAATTCCGATTCATTTTCCATTCAAGTCCACATAAAGATCATGAGCTTTTTCTCTCCGCCGGAGCGCATCACCGCCGAAGTCTTTACCGAACTGCCAAAAAAATTCCGCCGTACGCGGGCGCCTGCCGAGCGCGTCGCCGCGGGCCGACCAGCGCCCCACGGCGGCTGTTTCCTTGAGGGTCCCTCATTCGACCGCAAAGGCAATCTCTACGTCACCGACATCCCATTCGGCCGCATTTTCCGCATCTCGCCGAAGGGTACCTGGGATCTGATAGTCGAATACGACGGCGAACCTAACGGCCTCAAGTTCCACAAGGACGGCCGTGCTTTCATCGCCGACCATAAGTGCGGACTGATGGTGCTGGATGCGAAGCGTGGCCGCATCGAGACGCTTTTCAACCGCTACAACCTCGAAACCTTCAAGGGGATCAATGACCTGGTATTCGCCGCCAATGGTGATCTCTATTTCACCGACCAAGGCCAGAGCGGCCTGCAGAATCCGACCGGTGCGGTCTACCGATTGCGCGCCAGCGGCAGGCTGGAGCGCATTGCTGACAACATCCCCAGTCCCAACGGACTGGTACTCAACAAAGCCGAGAACATACTGTACGTCGCGGTAACCCGCGCCAACGCGGTGTGGCGCCTGCCGCTGTTACCTGACGGCATGGTGTCGCGCATGGGGACCTTCATCCAGCTATCGGGTGGCCGCGGCCCCGACGGCATGGCCATCGACGAGGATGACGGCCTTGCGGTTGCTCATCCGGACATGGGCGCAGTGTGGATCTTCAACCACCGCGGCGAGCCGCTCTACCGCGTCGATTCACCGGGCTCCGATGTGGTAACCAACTGTGCCTACGGCTTAAAGGATCCGCATACGCTGTACATCACCGACTCTGAGGGCGGCGCCATCCTTTGCGCCGAACTGCCGACGCCGGGGCGGCGCATGTATGGCCTGTCGTAAAAACTATCTTGCCAGCAGATCGACGAACTCGTTGACCGCCATCGCCTCAAGCTTCTTCTGATTCGTGCAGGCCTCGATGATCTCGGCCTTCTGTTTCGGTGCGAACACCATCGTAGTGTTCTCGTTGAATTTCTTCATCACCGCCGGCACGCCTTCCTTGCGGCGCTTGCGGTGACCCAGCGGGTAATTCACTTCCGACAGCGGCGTCTTGCTGCCGTTCTTGAAGAACACCTGGATGGAATTCGCGTTGGTGCGCTTGGCCGGGTCGTGGTATTCGCGCTCGAACCGGGCCGACTCCCGCAACCGCATTTTCGCGCGTAGCGGATCGATGCGCGGATCGGCGGCGATCTCGTCTTCGTAGTGCTTGGCGGTCATGTCCCCGTAGATCAGGCCAATCGCCATCATGTACTGCATGCAATGGTCACGGTCGGCGAAATTTGCTAGGGGCCCCGACTTGTCAAGGATCACCATCGTAGAGTTGTGGCACAGCACATCGATGTGCTTAATATCGTTCAGCCGGTCTTTGACCAGCGGATGCAGCTTGATCGCCGCCTCGACGCCGGTCTGTCCGTGAAAGGCTGTCGGATACGGAATCTTGAATAGCGTGTTTTCGATGACGTAGCTGCCCAGCTGGCGCTGGAACTTGAACGGCTTATTCTTGAACAGTACTTCGTAGAAGCCCCACTTCGGCGCGGTCAATGCCGACGGACAACCGATTTCACCCTTTTTTGCCAGCAGCGACAGCCACACCGCGCGCGCGGAGGCATCGCCCGCCGCCCACGACTTGCGCGGGCCGGTGTTGGGCTTGCGCCGGTAGGTCGCCAGCGCGTGGCCATCGACCCAGGCGTTTGAGAGCGCATTGGTGATTTCCTCGCGCGTGCTGCCGATCAGCGCCGACACCGCAGCGGTGCTGGCGATTTTCACTAGGATGGTGTGGTCGAGGCCGTTGGCGGTAAAGCCGTTCTCCAGCGCAAGACCGCCCTGCACTTCGTAGGCCTTGATGATCGCGCTCAGCACTTCGCGCATGGTCAGCGGTTTTTTCCCTGCGGCCAGCCGCGTGCGCGACATCCAGTCGGCGGTCATCAGGATGGCGCCGATATTGTCCGAAGGATGGATCACCGTGCGGCCGTAGAAGGCGTCGTTGAAATCCAGCCATCGGATCAGCGCCCCGGCATTGAAAGCCGCGGTCACCGGATCTAGCACGTAATTCGTGCCCGGCACGCGCGCGCCGTTGGGCACGATGGTGC
>JAYOED010000031.1:0-15522 GCA_038106575.1 Burkholderiales bacterium | reverse complement strand
TTACCCCGGGGCCCCCGGTCACCCCCAGTTTTTGCGCGCCGGCCCCGGGCGCGGGGGGGGCCACGTGGGGGCGGCCCACCACCGGCCCCAGCAGTTTCGTGCAGTCGGGATAGGCCAGCGCCTCGAATGCGCAGGCGAGACTGTCGATCAGCGTCAGCCGCGCGGTTTCAAACGCCAGCGTGCTCTTCGGCTGGTAGTCATGCGCGTAATTCGCCAGGTCGACGATGACCTTGTCGAAAGGTGGACGCTTGTTGGTGACAGCCATATTTATAAATCCTTGTTTTAAAACATATTTTAATATTGCGCCATGACCCATTGGCAGGCGGCAAAGAGAGCGCGGTCGGCATTGCGCCGCGCCACGCACTGCACGCCGATGGGCAGCCCATGTTCACCCTCGAACAGCGGCAGCGTCAGCGACGGCACGTGGCAGGTGGTCCAGATCGCACAGAATATCGCGGTGCCGGTTTCGTTGAGGCCTACCGGCGCCTCGCCCGCGGCCGACGGCGTCAGCAGGATGTCGAAATCTCGGAATACGTCATCCATTTTCAAACGCAGCCGCTCTGTCTTGCAGCGTGCAGCCTGATATTCATCAAACGTGCAATTCATTCCGTGCTGCAGGCGGCCATTTTTCAACGTGTCACTGATCTGCCCCCAGTGGCTGTCGATTTCCCAGGCACGATTACGTACGAATTCAAAACTGGAAATCCATCGGTGAACAGAGTCTATCTGTGAGAAATCTTCAGGTAATTCAACCGCGATCACTTGCGCCCCGGCACTGGCAAGATAGCGTGCGCAGGACTCGACATGCGCTTGCGTAACTGGGTCAGCATGATCCCAAAACGGGCTGCGACATATACCCACACGCAACGATGCACCGTCAACAGTGGGTAACGGCTCCGGCTTGCCGCCGGTCAGCACATCACGATACAGCGCCACATCCTCGACCGAGCGCGCGATGATGCCCAGTGTATCCACCGATCCCGCCGCTTCCATCACGCCAGCCATGCGCAGGTCACCCCAGGTCGGGCGATAACCGACGCAGCCATTAAATGCAGCTGGCCGGATCGTCGATGCCGTGGTCTGCGAACCCAGCGCCAGCGGAACCATGTGATCGCCGACCGCAGCACCTGAACCACTGGATGAGCCGCCGGGCGTACGCTGCGGATCGCGCGGATGCCGCGTCTTGCCTGGATGACGGTTAGCGAATTCGGTGGTCACTGTCTTACCCATAATCAGACCACCAGCGCGCCGGGTCAGAGCCACGCACACCGCGTCCATGTGCGGCCGGTGCCCGGAGTGTATCGGCGAACCATAGGCCGTCGGCATGTCTGCAGTGTCGATGATATCCTTAATACCCACCGGTACACCGTGCAAAGGTCCATACATACCCGCGGCATCCAGCGCTCGCGCCTGCTTCAAAACAAGGTCCGGGTCGAGAAACTCCCAAGCTCCGACCTGAGGCTCGCGCTCAACGATATGTTTGAGGCAGGACTCGGCAACCGCAGAGGCAGTGGCCTTGCCCGCGGTTATAGCGCGAACGATTTCTGTTGCGGTGAGTTGATGCAACTGCGGCACAGTGGTGCGGTGAATCAGTCGCCCGCCGGCGCGCCTTCCAGTGGCAGCCGCGGCATTTCGAAACGGTCTGTGATTCGGGTATAGCCCCCCTTACCGGCCAGCCGGCCGATCGGGTTGATGCGGCTGGCATCAACATGGTATCGCTCGTCGACGATGCCTTCGTGGTAGTGAAAATAAATCACTTCACCAAACACCACGTGGTAAGGCTTGCGGCCGAGATCGACGATCTGCATAAGTCGGCATTCCAGCGCCACCGGCGCCTCGACTATATATGGCGGCTTGACCTTACGCGATGGCGCGGTCGTGAAACCGGCTTTTTCAATTTCATTTACGCCGTACGGATAATCCACCGCACAGATATTCATCTTTTCCTTGATCACGTCACTAACGATGTGGACAACGAATTCTGGAGTTTCGCGGATGTTGCGTACGGTGTCCTTAGCGCCGGCGACTTTCTCGCCGACCGAAAACATCAACATCGCCGGATCGGAACCGACGGCATTGAAGAAACTGAACGGCGCAGCGTTGGGCCCGTTGCGCCCAAGCGTGGTCACCAACGCGATCGGTCTCGGCGTGACGGTGCCGATCATCAGCTTGTACTGGTCCTGCCAAGACAGCATTGCGGCGTCGAATTCGGTCATCTGATACTCAAGGCATTATCAAAACGAGGACGCATTCTATCGCAAGCCTACCAAACAAAAAAAAGCGCCTCACTCTGGAGGCGCAATGGATAGTAACATTATGGGATCAGCGCAGACGGATATTGCCATCCTTGATGACCTTGGCGTACTTCCCGATTTCGTTCTCAAGTAATTTAGTGAGTTCCGCAGGGGTGCTGCCAATGGGGTCAAGACCCTCCCTAGCGTAAAACCGGCTGATCTCCTTAGCTGTAAGCGCCTTTTTCACCTCGGAGTTGATGCGTTCTATTGCTCCCCTGGGCGCCCCCTTGGGCATGAACATTGCATACCAGTTGTCAGAAACGAATCCCTTGTATATCGAATCCATAGTGGGCAGATTCGGAAACACGGAAGCACGCTTCGCTGTCGTAACGGCCATTGCATTCAGGCGCTTGGCCTTAATGTGAGGCATTGCAGAAGGTGCCGTAGCAAACAGCATATCGATTTCACCCGTAGCCACACCGAGAGTAGCAGGCCCGCCGCCCTTGTAGAGAACAGTTACGCCCTTGGCCTTGGCAAACTGCTTGAACATTTCAGCAGAAAGGTGACTGGTACTTCCTGGCGTATTACCGCCCATGTTCAAGCCTTGCGGTGTTCGCTTTGACAATGCAGCCAGTTCCTGCACTGTTTTGACCGGGACACTGGGATGGGTGACTAGCACCAGCGGTGCAGAAGATACCCAGATCACGGGCACTAAGTCCTTGGTCGCATCAAACTTCATGCGGTCCTTCTGCAAGGTAGTGTTAACCGCTATGGTCGCGGTTGTAAATAACACGGTATGACCGTCAGCCGGCGATTCCACGGTGATCTGAGCTCCGATGAGGCCACCAGCACCAGTACGGTTATCAACTAAGACTTGCTGACCCATGCTTTGGCGCATTTTTTCGCTAAGCAAACGCCCCTGAATATCAGTGCCGCCACCAGTGCTGAATGGGACAATTAGTCTTATGGGTTTTTCTGGGTAAGCGCCCATAGCCGGGGCCGCAGCAACCATCCCCGCCCCGAATGCTGCTAACGCAGTCAAGCGCAAAATGGACTGAATCATACTGATTTTCCTCCTTAATTATTTGATTTATAAATACAAAAATAGTGGTTGTTGCTATGTGCAGCTGCAAAAAGCTTCGTCCCCTAGACCATAACGCGGACGCAACAGGGCGGTCAAGAAAAAAACCCTTCTTTTTTAGCCTCTTGAAAAAAACGCCCACGTGAAATGGGTGATTTTCTTTGTGAAGCTATAGATCGATGTGGAAGTCTTGGGATGCAGGGCGCCATACGAGGCAAAGTCAACCGCAGTAAATGGGTTCGGGCTGAGAAAAAAACGCGTGGAGGATGTGATACACGGTTTTGTGGTTGATCTGCTGAAAACTGGCATGAGAGATACCGGCCATCACTGCGAAAGACTTGTCGGGATTGGGCAGGCGCCCGAAGAAATCCAGCAGGTCTTCCATGCTGGCAATGCCGTCCCACTGGCCGCGCATGATGATGGTCGCAGCCTTGATTTTCGCCGGATCGACCACCGGCAGGTTGGCGCACATATCGAGATAGGTACCGGTAGGGACCGAGTCGTCCAGTTCGAGGATCGCATCCGCAAACGCCTCGATAACACTCTCCTCGGCGCACCCCGCATGATCACGGTTGAAAATGGAATGCACGAATGCGCGATCGATCGGGCGCCGTTTGTTGGCCTTCCACTGATCAAGCTTCTTGGCACGCTCTTCGAGGGTCGGACTGCCCTTGCCGGTCCATACAAAAGCGTCCAGCGCCAACCGGGAGACGCGTTCGGGATAGCGCTCGGCGAACATAGCCGCACGCAATGCACCCGATGAAATGCCGTAGACCATGAACTTCTTCGCGCCTGTGGTCTTAGCAATGTAATCCGTTGCCGCCTCAAGATCGTCGGCACCGTTGGAAATGTCATAATAAATGTCGCGCGACTTGTCGGAACGGCCGTAACCTTCCATGTCCACGCACCAGGTATTGAATCCGCGCCGGGCAAACCAGTCCATCACCGAGGAGTCGGGACGTCCAGGCACCTTCAGGTCAAAAGTTGGCTGCGATGCCATTGAAGAGCCGTGGACGAACAGGACCGTGCCGTTGGCTCCCATGCCGTCGGCGGCACGTTTCTCCCACATGAACAGTTTGACGTCCCCCTTGCGGGTCCAATGTTCTTTGCCGGCTACAGCCTGGTTCATTGCCTTTGATTCCGTTGGTGAAAAGGGAGCGCAAGTCTAGGATACGGAACGCGGACAGTCAACGGCGGATGATGCCGTTATACTCGTCGCGCATAAAGAATGTGTCTGCCCCCGCCTGCGATTGCCCGTCACATCCATGAACGCAAATTATTCTACGCAATTCCGCAGCATCAAGGACGAGGTCAGTCCCGACGAATGGGAAACCCGGCTCAACCTTGCCGCCTGCTACAGGCTGACCGACAGCTTCGGAATGACCGATCTGATCTACAACCACATTACGGCACGCATCCCCGGGGATGACGAACACCTGCTGATCAATCTCTACGGCCTGCTTTATAAGGAAATCACTGCCTCGAGCCTGGTCAAAATCGATCTCGAGGGCAACATACTGTGGAAACCCGACACTGACTACGGTATCAACAAGTCAGGCTATGTGATACACGGCGCCATCCACCGCGCAAGGCCAGAAGTCAAATGCGTGATGCACACGCATACCCGCGCCGGCATGGCGGTCAGCTCAATGAAGTGCGGGCTTTTGCCGATGACCCAGACTTCGATGCGTTTCGTCGATCATCACGGCTATCATGACTACGAGGGGCCGGCGATTGATCTTGCCGAACGCGAGCGACTGGTGCGCGATCTCGGACCCCACGATACCCTGATACTGCGCAACCACGGACTGCTCACCTGCGGTGCCACCATCCAGCAGGCTTTTAACACCATGTACCAGCTTGAGATGTCCTGCCGCTCCCAGGTCGACGCGATGACCGGCGGAGAGAAAATAGTACTGCCACCTGCCGAAGTCATTCAAAACACCGCACATCTTTATCAGCCGGGGACACGGCGGCCGTACGGCGTGCTGGAATGGCATGCCATGCTGCGCCTTCTGGAAGCCGAATCTAAAACCTCCGGTTTTCCGCCATACTCGCATTGATCGAACACACAACACTTTGACGCACGCCTCATCGCGTCGCAATATTCGCTTTCCTATCATCGGCACTCTAGTCACCGCCATGGATTTCAGTATTTCCGAAGAACAACGCGCTTTTGTTGACACCGTCCGCAGGGTTTGCCAGCAGGAATTCGCGCCCCGGGCAATCAAATATCTCGACGGTACCTGGCCCGAGGAAAATATGAAACGGCTCGGGGAACTGGGCGTGCTCGGCATGGCAGTGCCGCAGGAATACGGCGGCTCGGGCCTGTCGATTCTCGACACCGTGCTGGTACTCGAGGAAATCGGCAAGGTCTGCTACGTCACCGCAATGGGCGCGCTGGGCGAAGTCGGCACCCAAACCCGGATCATTGCGACCTTCGCTCCCGAAGAGATCAAGCGACGTATCCTGCCGCGCGTGGCTTCCGGCGAAGCCATTCTGGCGATTTGCATGACTGAGCCCGATGCCGGCACCGACGTTCCCAACTACAGGACCAACTGCACCATCAAGGGGGACAGGGTCATCCTGCGCGGAGCCAAAACGCTGATTTCTCGTGCCGACATCGCGGAAATGTTCGTCGTGTTTACACGCGTCGACAACAAACCCGGTGCCGAGGGCATTGGCTGCGTGCTGGTGCCGGGGGGAATCAAGGGGCTCACCGCGAAGGCGAGCTACCACACCATGGGCGGCGAGTATCTCTCCGATGTGTTGTTCGACGGCATTGAACTCCCGCTGGAGAATCTGGTGATCCGCGACAACGGCATGAAAAAACTGCTTTCGGCATTCAACACCCAGCGCTGCCTCAATCCGGCGATCTGCCTCGGCCTTGCCGAAGGTGCCCTTGAAGAAGCGGTGAAATACATGCGCCAGCGCTCGGCATTCGGAAAAAAAATCGGCGATTTTCAGGGAATGCGCTGGAAAGCGGCCGACATGTACATCGAAATCGAAGCTGCGCGCGGCCTGCTCTACCGCGCCGCTGTTTCCGGCAAGGAATTTCCCGATCCGGTGCTGGCCGCAATGGCCAAAATCTATACCAATGAAATGTCGATCCGCGTCACCAGCGAAGCTGTTCAGGTACACGGCGGCTACGGCTTCACCGACGAATTTCCGGTATCACGGTTCTTCCGCGGTACGCGCTACGGCAGCCTTGGTGGCGGCACTACCGAAACGCTGCGCAATATGGTGGGCCGCAAACTTGTTGAGCAGATGGACCTGGCGTCAGGCTGCCTGGGGATGGATTACTTCTAGTACACCGGCTTGGAGCGGAAATGATGCTCACGAGCCATTGACTTGACCTTGACCACCTCGACCTTGCTGCCTTTCAGCACGTCGAGAATGACCTCGACTCCCGCATCGCCGCTTTTCCACAACCTGGTATAGAAATCGGCCTGTCCGCTCAGCGGTTTGCCGCCGAAGCCGACGATGATGTCGCCCGCCTGCAATCCTGCACCCTCAGCCGGCCCCTCCGCTGAAACGCGGGTGACGATCACCTTTCCCTGGATTTCCTGCGAGGTGATGCCCAGCCACGGCCGCGGCTTGGTGGTCATCCTGCCGTTGGCGATGATGTCTCCAAGCACCGGCTTCAGAACATCGATCGGCACGAACATGTTTCCGGGAACAGCACCGCGACCAATCGCGTCGCCGACCGCCAGTGAGCCGATGCCGAGCAATTTGCCATCACGCGACAGCAGTGCAGCACCCTGCCAATTCACAGTTGCCGGTGCGGTATAAATAGCCTCATTCAGGAGATATTCCCAATAACCGACGAACCGGCGCTTTGACACGATGTAAGCCGGCGCAACACCGTCGAACCCGACGATCAGGACAAGATCTCGCAAAGAAGCTTCGGAGGACTGCCCGAAATCCACCGGCTTGATCGGCAACGGCGTCAGTGATTTGACCAGGCCGAGCCCGGTCGCGCTGTCATGGCCGATGACATTAGCCGAAAATTTATGTCCATCCGCGGTCGCTAGTTCGACGGTATCAGCCTCGGTGATCAGATAACCGATGGTCAGCACCAGACCACCCGAATCAATGACCACACCGGTGCCTTCGCGCTGGGGGCCCAGCAAACGGGCGCTGCGCGCATCGGGCACCGCTTTCACGCTGATCTTCACCACGGAAAACTGGTCGACTGTCAGTTCACGCTGCGGGGCAGCAGCTCTCGAGGTAAACGACACGCCGGCAAGCATGATGAAAAAAGCGCACAAAGCCGCGCGAGCCGGGCTCCCGTATTGGTCAAGTCTTGTCATCGGCATCTCCCGCGCCCGGTTCGCCACAGCGCAGACTGCGGCACTTATCCTTCTATCGTACGACGATTAGGGGGGTGCACAAAAGACCTTGGCAAAATACGGCTACAATCAGGGACTTCTACGCATTCTGAGGGAGTCAGACAATGGATTTCGGACTTAAAGGCAAGGTTGCCGTGGTAACCGGCGGTACTGAAGGAATCGGCAAGGCAACGGCACTGTCACTGGCACGAGAAGGTGCCAAAGTGGCAATTTGTGCACGTCGGCAACCGCTACTCGATGCCGTCGCGGCTGAAATCACCCTAGCGGGAGGTGAAGCCCTCGCCGTGTCCGCAGACATGAGCAAGGCCGCCGACTGCGAACGCTTCATCAACGAAGTGGTTAAGCGTTTCGGCGGTATCGATATCCTGCTCAATAACGCCGGCACCTCCAAGCGCGGTAACTTCCTTGATCTCTCGGATGAAGAATGGGCGGCCGATCTCGAACTGAAGGTATTCGGCGCCGTGCGCTGCTCACGGCTGGTCATACCGCACATGAAAAAACGCGGCGGCGGACGCATCATCAATATTACGATTTCCAGCGCCAAACAGCCGGGCGCAGGTTCTTATCCGACCTCGGTCTCGCGGGCAGCCGGACTCGCGATAACCAAGGCAATGTCCAAGGAGTTTGCAGCCGATAACATCCTCGTCAACACCATCTGTATCGGCAAGATCAAGTCTGGCCAGCATGAGCGCCGCTTCACCAAGGACGGCAAGACAGCCGACCAGTACTACAGCGAAGTCGGCAAGGATGTCCCGATGAAGCGCGTTGGGGAAGCCCAGGAAGTGGCCAACGTCGTCACTTTCCTCGCTTCCGGTGCTGCCAGCTACGTTACCGGTACCAGCATTAACCTCGACGGTGGAATTTCAGGAGTACTATAAAAGGTAATCGGGGTTGGTCGGCTTACCTTCTCAACAATTAAAGAAGCTGCGACACACCGTAAACAGCAGTTCGGTAATGTTGTCCGCCGCCTCAATACTGGCGGGACTACCGAAGAAGCGTTGGGAATCGCCAAGATAAATATCCCAGCAAAAATTTGCTGAGCCATTGATTTTATGGTGCTGACGAGAGGAGTCGAACCTCCGACCTACTGATTACGAATCAGTTGCTCTACCAACTGAGCTACGTCAGCAATATGCTGCGAGCGAAAACCGCGGAAGGGGCGTATTCTAACGCAACGGCCTCGTGTCGGCGCGCACGCGCACTATGATATCCACCCCATCAGTCACCATACCGGGTGGAAGTTCCGGCATCCCAGTCACCGTTAGCGTTTGGGCATCGATATCGGTAATTTCACACGTTTCTATGTTGTAGAGATGCTGGTGTGGTTGTGTGTTCGGATCATAGAAAACACGCCTCGGATCGACGATCACTTCGCGGATCAGACCGCGGTCACGAAACAGGTTTAGCGTGTTGTAGACCGTAGCCTTGGACGTTTCGGCATGGCGCTCGTTGACATAGGCAAGGATCTTGTCTGCCGAAAGATGCATGCCACGGCTAAACAGCGCGTGTGCAATCTCCAAGCGCTGATGCGTAGGTGAGATGTCGTGATGCCGCAACAGGGCAATCAGCGAACGACGATCACAAGAAGTTGCTTTCATGGAATTTATTTTAGTTTAATAATTGGAATCTGTCTAACTCCTAAAATAAACGGGCTTAAATATTTTACGAGCATAAGATCCCCGCAAAAAAAACCAAAATAGCTTGCACTTTATACAACCAAAAACTACTTAATTGCCTCATCCCTATCGCTCTTGGCGATATAAAGGTTTTTTAAACGCTAAGCTCTTTAGGTATTGGAAACGTCACCCGCTCGGTAATTCCTTCGAGTACCGTAACCGAATCTGCGCCCATGCTGCGCAGACGCTCGACAACCTCAAGTACAAGCACTTCGGGCGCAGAAGCTCCTGCAGTTACGCCAACGCAATTCTTACCTGCAAACCACACCGACTTAAGCTCATTGGCGCTATCGACCATGTAAGCTGGCACGCCCTGCTGCACGGCAACTTCGCGTAACCGGTTCGAATTCGAGCTATTGGGTGATCCGACCACCACCACCACTTCGCAGCGTCTTGCTAGTTCTTTTATGCTGTCCTGGCGATTCTGAGTCGCATAACAAATATCGCTCCTTTTCGGACCGATAATATTGCTAAATCTACTGCGAATTGCAGCAATAGTGTGCGCTGCATCATCTATCGATAGTGTGGTTTGGGTTACATAGGCAAGATTGTTCTCATCCTGCACTTTGAGCTTCGCGACGTCATCGGGTCCCTCGACCAAATACATGCCAACCGTACTCTGCCCCATAGTTCCCTCTACCTCGGGGTGATTGCGATGCCCAATCATGATAATCTCGCGGCCCTGCTCACGCATTTTCGCGACCTCGACATGTACTTTAGTTACGAGTGGACAGGTCGCGTCATACACCTTGAGACCGCGTACCTCGGCATCACGGCGTATTTTCTGTGAAACACCGTGGGCGCTGAAAATTACTGTAGAGCCCTTCGGCACTTCATCGAGTTCCTCAACGAACACTGCGCCCTTGTTGCGCAGGTCATTGACCACAAACTTGTTGTGCACTACCTCATGACGCACATAGATCGGTGCGCCGTGCAGTTGCAGCGCGCGTTCGACGATTTCGATCGCACGGTCAACGCCAGCGCAGAAACCGCGGGGATTGGCAAGCAGAATTTGCATGCGGCGGATTATACCTCCAGCCTCAGGAACCCGGACCGGAAATCTATAAATTAAAACAATAGCTTATTCCGATCCAGCCCGCTGTTTCGCAAACAGGCCGTCCCAGATCAGCAGTATCGCGCCGCAAGTGATGGCCGAATCGGCGACGTTGAACGCCGGCCAGTGCCAACCGAAAACATGGAAATCGAGAAAATCGATGACTGCGCCGACAGTGAGTCGATCAATCAGATTGCC
Source organism: Burkholderiales bacterium (assembly GCA_038106575.1). GTDB lineage: Bacteria > Pseudomonadota > Gammaproteobacteria > Burkholderiales > SG8-41. The sequence goes on along the minus strand of JAYOED010000031.1, from coordinate 4,927 downwards.
GAGTGCACCGCCGAGGATCAGGCTCAGCGCGATACAGAACGGGGTCTGCTGCGCATAGCGGCGCAGCATGAACACGATCCATATAGAAGCGATTACGGCGATCGTACTGAACAACTCGCGCTGCCAGCCGCCCATGCCGGCGAGAAAGCTGAACGCTGCGCCGCGGTTGTAGACCAGCAGCAGGTTGAAAACCGATGTCACTTCCACCGGCGGCTGTTCGGCCAACGCCTGAACTGCCGCATATTTGGTGATCTGATCCAGCGCGATCACTACGCCGGCAATCAGCAGCCAGCGCCACATCAGGCGAAACTGCGCGGCTCGCCCGCACCGTAGAGATTCGCGGTGCAGCGTCCGCACAGGTCAATATGCTGTGCATCATGTCCAACATCAGCGCGGTAATGCCAGCAGCGCTCGCATTTAGCATGTCCGCTGGGGTGCACGTTGATGATAACACCCGAACCAGCCTGCTGAACCACCTTAGCGCTCGATGTGATCAACACGAAACGCAGATCCCCACCCAGTCGCTGCAACGCTTCATAGGTCGAACCCGAGGTCTTAATCTCGAGCTCAGCCTGCAGCGACGATCCCACTGCCCCTTGGGCACGTAATTCCTCGATTTTCTTGTTGGCGATATCGCGCACACTGCGCACGTCCTGCCATGCCGTTGACAGCGCGGCATCAAAATCCTGTTCTGGGATGCAATGCCACTCCTCTTCGAAGATGCTGCTTTCACCACTTCCGCGGAATACCTGCCAGGCTTCTTCCGCGGTGAAACTCAGCACCGGCGACAGCAGCTTCACCAGCGTAGCAGTGATGTGCCACAGCGCATTCTGCGCTGAGCGGCGGGCATACGAATCCGCGCCGGCGGTGTAGAGGCGATCCTTGAGGATGTCGAGATAGAACGCACCAAGATCTTCCGAGCAGAACGCAGTCAGTTCCTTGACGACGGTGTGGAATTCATAACAATCGTATCCGGCAGCGGCCTTCTCCTGAAGGTCGCGGGTGATTTCTAGCGCGTAGCGGTCAATCTCCAGCCATTCCGCGACCGGCAACGCATGCTTCGCCGGATCGAAGTCGGAAATGTTCGCCAGCAGGAAACGCAGCGTGTTGCGAATACGGCGGTAGGACTCGACGACGCGCTTGAGGATCTCCTTCGAGATCGACAGCTCCCCGGAATAGTCCGTGCTCGCCACCCACAGCCGCAGGATGTCAGCGCCGAGCTCGCCCATCACCTGCTGCGGCACGATGACGTTGCCCTTGGATTTACTCATCTTCTTGCCTTCGCCGTCGACGACGAAGCCATGGGTCAGCAACGCGTCGTACGGCGCGCGGCCGTCGGTCATGCAGCCGGTCAACAGCGAGGAATGGAACCAGCCGCGATGCTGGTCCGAGCCTTCGAGGTAGAGGTCGGCCGGTAATTTACTCTGTGACTGATGCGAACTGCGCAGCACGGTGTGATGGGTCGTGCCGGAATCAAACCATACGTCGAGCGTGTCCTTTACCTTTTCGTATTGCGCAGCATCGGCACCCAGCAATTCGTCAGTGCTGATCGCCTGCCAGGCCTCGATGCCGCCTTTCTCGACGCGTTGTGCCACGATTTTCAGCAATTCGAGAGTGCGCGGATGCAGGGCGCCGGTTTCCTTGTGTACGAAAAAAGGCATCGGCACGCCCCACTGCCGTTGCCGCGACAACGTCCAGTCCGGGCGGTTGGCAATCATCGCGTGCAGCCGCGACTTCCCCCAAGACGGAAAAAATTTTGTCGCCTCCACAGCGCGCAATGCGGTTGCGCGCAGCGTCTTCTTCGGCTTCCTGCCGTTGTAGCCGGGCACCTCTTCCATGCCGGCGAACCACTGCGTGGTCGCGCGCAGGATGATCGGTGTCTTGTGCCGCCAGCAGTGCATGTAGCTGTGCGTGTAATTTTCCTTCGCCAGCAGCACGCCCTTCTCCGCCATGTGCGCAACGATCTGCGGATTGGCCTTCCAGATCATTTGTCCACCGAACAGCGGCAGCGATTCTGCATAATTCCCGCTGCCCAGCACCGGCATCAGGATGTCGTCGTCCTTCATGCCGTAGGCGCGGCAGGAACGGTAGTCTTCAACACCGTAGGCCGGCGCGGAATGGACGATGCCGGTGCCGGTGTCGAGCGTCACATAATCGCCTAGGTATACAGGTGACAACCGGTCATAAAACGGATGCCTGAATGCGATGCGCTCCAGCGCGGCGCCTTTGCATGACGCCAGCGTCCTGCCGGAGAGGTCATAGCGCTCAAGGCAACCCTCCTGCAACTCCGCGGCAAGAATCAGCAATCCCTTTTCGGTTTCAACGAGATTGTAGGTGAATTCCGGATGGGCATTCAGCGCCTGGTTTGCCGGCAGTGTCCACGGCGTCGTGGTCCAGATCACCGCGTAACCGGGTTTATCGGGCAACGCCTTCAGGGCAAAAGCCTTCGCCACCTTGTCCGGCTCGGCAAATGGGAACCCAACATCAACGGCCGGATCCTTGCGGTCTTCGTATTCGACCTCGGCCTCGGCCAGCGCTGAGCCGCAATCGAAGCACCAGTTCACCGGCCTCAGGCCGCGATAGACATAACCATTTTCAAGCAGCTTACCGAGTGCGCGAATCTCGTCGGCCTCGTTGCCGAAAGCCATTGTCAGATAGGGATTGTCCCAGTCACCGAGCACACCGAGGCGCTGGAAATCCTTCATCTGCCGCGCCACCTGCTCGGTCGCGTAGGCGCGGCACAGCTTCTGCGTTTCCGCGGTCGGCAGGTTCTTGCCATGCAGCTTCTCGATCTGGACTTCGATCGGCATGCCGTGGCAATCCCAGCCCGGGACGTACGGCGCGTCATATCCCGCCTGCGATTTCGACTTGACGATGATGTCCTTGAGGATCTTGTTGACGGCATGGCCGATGTGGATGTCGCCGTTGGCGTACGGCGGGCCGTCATGCAGCACGAAGCGTTTGGCGCGGCCCTTGCTCGCCTCGCGGATGCGCTGGTAGACACGCCGCTCATTCCACTGCTCGAGCATCCTAGGTTCGCGTTTCGCCAGATCGCCGCGCATCGGAAACGGCGTATCGGGCAGGTTCAGGGTTTTCTTGTAATCAGCCATGTTTTCGGATCATTGGTTTCAGTTTGCCCCGCGCACCCCGGCAGCGGGTGAATCACGTCGAGCAAAAAAATCCTTCGCATCAGCAACATCCTGGGCAATCTGCCGCTGCAGCGTATCGATATCAACATACTTCGCTTCATCGCGGAACTTGTGCAGGAAATCGACCCGCACCTGCTCACCATAAATCTCCGCAGAAAAATCGAACAGATAGACCTCTAGTACCGGTGCCGCACCGCTCCCCTTGACCGTGGGCCGCACGCCGAGACTGGCTACACCACGCAGCACGCTGCCATCGGCGCGATGAAACTCCACCGCAAAAATGCCGCACAGCGGCGGCCGATTGTGCCGCATTTGAACGTTTGCCGTCGGAAAACCCAGCTTGCGGCCGAGCTGGTCGCCGCGGACCACGCGCCCGCTGATGCTGTATGGGCGGCCCAGCAGGCGCTGCGCCTGCACCACATCACCGGTGGCCAGCGCATCGCGCACCGCCGTGCTCGAAACGCGGACACCATCGAGCGTCACTGTCGGCATGGGTTCAACTTCGTAGCCATGGCGCGGGGCGAAAGCCTTGAGCATCGACAGATCGCCGGCCCGCCTTGCACCGAAACGAAAATCATCGCCAACCTGCAGCCAGCGCACGCCCAGGCTGCGCACCAGCAGGCGCTCAATGAATTCCTGTGCAGTCACCTGCGCCAGAGCGAAATTGAAACGGCAGACCTGCACCCGGTCCACGCCGTGCCGTGCTAGCAGTTCACATTTCTCTCGCAGTGTCGTCAGTCGCACCGGCGCCTGGTCGGGCGCAAAAAATTCGCGCGGATGCGGCTCGAAGGTCATGACACAGGCCGGGAGATCGCGTGACGATGCCGCGGCTCGCAGTTTTGCGAGCATCGCCTGATGACCGAAATGAACCCCGTCGAAATTGCCGATGGTCAGTGCAACGGGACTGGGGGCAGCGTCCGCAACGCTGCGCAGGATTTGCATGAAACCAGCCTTATGTCCTGAAAGGCACGCTAAAAGGTTGAATTTTAGCGTGTTTCAGGATTCAGGCGCTAGGTGACGCGCGTGGTATCAACCCCGCTTTGCGCAACGGCGTTTCGCACACCGTCGTAGACCTCGCCGAGCAGCAGCACCGCCGGGGCAAGCAATGATGTTGGTAATCAAGCCAATGTTCGCCGTCGCTGAACGGGATGCAGTCGATGCCGCACTGAACACCGCAGCCTGAATCGGCTACGCAATCATCCGCCCGCGGAAATAGTTGCTCAGCGCATCGACCACCGCCACCAGAACGATCATCGCGACGAGAACGCTGGCAGCTTCTGAAGTCTGGAAAAGGCTGAAGTGGAAGTGCAGCATCTGCCCGAGCCCGCCGGCGCCGACCACCCCGAGTATGGCCGCAGCGCGAACGTTGATTTCCCAGCGGTACATCGAATAGCTCATCAGTTGCGGAATCACCTGCGGAAACGTCGAATACCAGAATGCCGTCACCGCGCCGATGCCGTGGCGGCGCAGGCTGGCATAGGGATCGGGCGGCACGTTTTCGAGGGAATCGGCAAACAGCCGGCCCAGCACCCCTGTGGTATGAACCGCCAGGGCCAGCGTTCCGGCGAACGGTCCCAACCCGACAGCAATGACTGCCATCACCGCCCACACCAGTTCGGGTATCGCGCGCAGCACGTTGAGCAGCAGCCGCGCCGCAGCGCGCGGTGCATGGCCCCAGCGTCCAGATGCCGGCAACGCCACCAACAGGCCGAACACGCACGCAATCAGCGTGCCCAGCCAGGAAATCGCCAGCGTTTCCAGGGTGGCATAGGCCAGCT
>JAYOED010000030.1:3674-26926 GCA_038106575.1 Burkholderiales bacterium | reverse complement strand
TACCAGAACAGCGGGTAGTCGCGCAGCATCTTGGCGTAGGCGATCGCAGTTTCAAGATCGAAGCGACCATTGGCATCGACGGCAAGTTTGGCATTGCTGCCGATCTCGGTGAGCACGGCTTCAATGCGAATGCGGTCGTCTTCAATGCTAGCGCCGCCAATTTTCATTTTCACCACGCTGTAACCGCGGTCGAGGTAGCCGCTCATTTCCTTAAGCAGCGCCTGCAGGTTCTTACCCGGGTAGTAGTAACCGCCAGCGGCATAGACGAACACTTTTGGGTTGGCGATGACGCCGTGGCGTTCAGCGAGGAGGCGGAACAATGGCTTGCGCCCGATCTTCGCCACTGCATCCCAGATTGCCATATCCAGGGTGCCGACCGCGACCGAGCGCTCGCCGTGCCCCCCGGGTTTTTCATTCCGCATCATCGCGCCCCAGGCGCGGTGTGGATCGATATTGTCACCGGCGTTGTTTAGCAGGGATTTGGGATCGGCTTCGAGCAGGCGCGGCGCAAAGCGTTCGCGGATCAGTCCGCCCTGGCCGTAGCGGCCGTTGGAATTGAAGCCGTAGCCAACCACGGTGCGACCGTCGATTTTGACGTTGGTGACCACCGCGACTAGGCTGGTGGTCATTTTGGTGAAATCGATATAAGCGTTGCGGATTGGCGAAGAGATTGGCTTGGTGACTTCGCGGACGTCGGTGATGCGGATCATGCGGGGGGGCTTTCAGTATTCAGTGAAAGAGAGCAAGGCGGCAGCGAATTATACCGGCGCGTTGCAGTCCATATCGTAAGCCTTGTGATCAATGCTCGAAACCACAGGCGTAAGATCACGGCACAACAAAGATCATGACTGAATAAAAATGAGGAGTGCATCTATGACGCCATCAAAACTGATTGCCTTGCTGATCGCGGCGGGACTGGCAGTACTGTCCGCGGTGTCAGTGCAAGCTGCCGAGTCCTGGCCGCAGCGCCCAGTGCGGCTGATCATCCCCTATCCGCCCGGCGGCGCCGGTGACATCGTCGGCCGCATGATGGGTAACGGGCTGGGCGCGGCATTCGGCCAACAGGTGGTCAGCGATAATCGCGGCGGCGGCGGCCAGTTGATCGCCACGCAGATTGCGGCCAATGCGGCGCCTGACGGCCATACGCTGTTCCTGGCGAGCGCTACGCATTCGATCAACCCGGCGCTGCGCAAGAGGCTGCCATATGACACGCTGAAGGATTTCACGCCGATCACGCTTGTGGCGCAGTCGCCACTGGTATTCGTTGCCCACGCGTCGCTGAGGGCCGGCAGCATCAGGGAACTGATTGCTGCGGCGAAGGCGCAGCCGGGGAAAATAAACTACGCATCGTCGGGTCCGGGTACGGGCGGCCACATGTCGGTGGAACTGCTCAAATCCCTTACCGGCATCAACCTTGTGCACATCCCGTACAAGGGTGCGGGACCGGCGCTGATCGACGTTGTCGCCGGGCAGGTGCAGATGATCTGCACCAGTCCGTTGCCGGCGATGCCGCACGTCAAGGCGGGACGGCTGCGTACCCTGGGCATGACTAGTCTCGAACGTTCGCCGGCGTATCCTGATGTACCGGCGGTCGCGGAGACCGTCCCTGGCTACCAGTCGACGCTGTGGTACGCGCTGCTGGCGCCCGCCGGTACGCCGACGGCTATCATCCGCCGGGTGCATGGCGAGGCGGTGAAGGTACTGAATGATACACAGGTGCGCTCGCAACTGCTCAAGCTCGGCGCAACACCCGTGGGCAATACCCCGAAGCAATTGCAGCAGTTCATCGGCAGTGAAATCGCCCGCTGGAAAAAGCTGGTGAAACAGGCCGGCATTACACTCAACCGTTAATTACCCGTCCAGTTCCAGCCATGACTGCAACACTCACACTATTCGATCCGACGGCACCCTGCGAGGGTAAGCCACAGGCCGGCGCCAAAGCCTGGCTGCTGGATACGCTGTCCGGAAAGGTGGTCGGTTTTGTCGACAATGCCAAGCCAAACTTCAACCATTTGGTCGACGATCTCGCCGAACTGCTGCAGTCGCGCTACGGCGTGGTGAAGGTCATCAAGCAGCGCAAATCCTCGGCATCGATTCCGGTCGATGCCGAAGTGATTGCTGCGTTGAGCGGCGAGTGCGACGTGGTGATCGCTGGGTCCGGGGACTGAGGATCGTGCGCGTCGTGGAGTATCCACGACAGTATCGAAGTGGCGAAGCGCGGCAAGGCTGCGGTGACCGTATGTTCGACGGCGTTTCAGATGCTGGGGCGCGCGCAGGCGCGGGCGCTGGGCAACGCCGGGCTGCCGATTGCGGTGATTCCGCATCCTTTCGGCGGCCGCAATCGTGAGGAAGTGCGCGATATTGCCGAGCAATGTGCTGCTGACATCGTGCGGCTGGTGACAGGAGCAAAAGCGTGAGCGATGATCGGGCGGCAACGTTTCAGGCACCGGATGATCTGGATGCTATCAACCGTATCTACCGCGAAAAAAACTGGAGCGATGGCCTGCCGGTGGTGCCGCCGACCGCGGCACGCTTGGAGGCAATGCTTGCGCATACCAGACGTAGAAGGCATGAAACTATTGCACGCATTGCGCCGGGTTTCGGCGCTGCGACGGTGGAGCGCATTGCCATCAACGCCGTGCTGGCGGGCTGCGATCCGGAATATTTGCCGGTATTGATTGCGGCGACCGAAGCAGTGGTCGATCCAGCGTTCAACCTGCAAGGCATACAGACCACCACTAATCCGGTAGCGGTGTGGCTGGTAATCAATGGTCCCGTTGCGCGTAAGCTGCAGGTTAACGCCACCTTCAACTGCATCGGCCAGGGTGCGTGGGCTAACGCAACACTAGGCCGTGCGCTGCGGCTGATATTGCAGAACGTCGGTGGCGCGCTGCCGGACGCGATGGATCGCGCGACCCACGGCCAGCCCGGCAAATACACCTTCTGCTGTGCAGAGAACGAAGAACATCATCCGTGGCAGCCGCTGCATGTCGAGCGCGGTTATGCGCTGTCAGACAGCACAGTGACCGTGGTCGGTGCCGAGGGCACGATGAACATGAACACTCACGCCAAGGACGCTGATGAACTGGCGCGGGTGATTGCAGAGACGATGATGCATCCGCCGAGCAACGAATACGTTCACGGTGGCGAGCCGTGGTTCATTCTCGGCAGCGAACATGCGGAGATTTTTAGACGCGCGGGCTGGGACAAGGTGCGGGTCAAGCAAGAGCTCTGGGAGCGCTCGAAAATGAAGCTGAAATGCCTAAGTGCTAAGGAAATTGAAAGGACCCGGGCCTCGCGCAGTCGTGACTTGGGTAAACTGGAAGGGGAAACCCTGTTGCCGATATCACCCAGTCCCGGGGATATCCAGCTGATCGTCGCCGGAGGTCCCGGGACCCACTCGGTTTACGTGCCCTGTTTCGGTAATAGCCGGGCGGTAACCCGAATCATTCAGGCTTAACTTACGATATTGAGTAATATTTTAAGTATTTGTTTTAATTTAATAAAATAAGGTTTTAGCAGTAAGTCTACAGTAAGCGCCTGTAAGTATCTCGTAAGCTACATTCCATACATTGTCAATCCAAAGTGACATAAGAAACGTCACAAACAACTGCAATGGAGCGTGTTCATGGGAAAAGGGCGCATTAAGGCTGAGCCGAGCGATCCTGAAAATTCAATCGCCTCACGTATACGCACGGCAATGACCGCTTGCGGCATGAAGTCCGTTGCGGAGCTTGGTCGCCGTATCGGCTTGCCCCGTCAGACGGTGCATCGCTGGATTAACGGCGATACCAAGAATATGACTCACGAAAATCTCTACAAGGTTGCCGACGTGCTGCAAGTGCGCGCCCGCTGGCTGGCCGTTGGAGACACTTCGCCGGTGCAGATTGACCTGGGTGAGGGTGATGTCGTCGGCCTGATCAAGACCTATGAAGCCATGACGCCCGCGGCACGAGAACAGTGGCTCGCGATCGGCCGCACGCTGCTGAGCATGCACAACGTGGGCAAGGCCACGATACTGGAGCCGTATCCTTCACTGCCGACGTTGGTCCCCACGCCTGATCCTGTTTCCAAGTCGGTTTCCTACTAATAAATATCCCTTTTCCGTATTCCTGCCGGGCCCGCTTGCGGGCCCGGTTTCTTTTTGTGCTCCAGTGGCGCAGTATCGCCAGGACTTGGTAACCTCGGCTTTTCGGATCGAGGTGCGAATTGGCCATACGTTGCTGTTTTTCGAGGATGATCTTTGCAGCAGTCATTCTGATGTGGCCCGTCATCGCGCTGCCTACCCCCGAACTTGGCCCTGAAGCACGAGCTTTCGTGCAGGACATGGTTGAGCGTCATGGTTTCGAACGCGCATCCCTGGAAAAAACGTTGCGCGGGGCGCGTTTCATCGATTCAATCATCCGTTCGATGGAGGCACCATCGACGGCATTGCCGTGGCATCAATTCCGCGTCCGCCACGTGACCGATGCGCGTATCGGCAACGGCATGAAATTCTGGAACAGTCATGCGGACGCGCTGGGGCGCGCCACTGCAGAGTTTGGGGTGCCGGCGGAAATCATCGTGGCGACCCTCGGTATTGAAACCCGTTTCGGCCGCTATACCGGAAACATCAGGGTGCTAGATGCGCTGACCACGCTGGGCTTTGGTTATCCGCCGCGTGCGAAATTCTTCCGTGGTGAGCTCGAACAGTTCCTGCTCCTTGCGCGGGAAATGAAATGGCCTTTTGACAGCATTCGCGGATCATACGCGGGCGCCATCGGTGTTCCGCAATTTTTGCCCAGTAGTTATCGCAAATACGCGGTGGATTTTGACGGCGATGGCAAGACTGATCTGCGCCAGTTTACGGATGCAATCGGCAGCATCGCCAACTACTACCGTCGCTTTGGTTGGCAGAAGGATAAACCTGTCATCGTGCCGGTCGAAGTCGGTGCCACGTCGCTAGATGCGATGCTGGCGGAAGGCATTAAGCCGCGCACGACCGTTGCGGAGATCCGCAAGCGCGGGATTACGCCGCTGGAACCCGTGGCGGACGATGCCCCAGCGGCGTTGTTTGCGGTCGAAAGCGCAGCTGGCCCACGTTATTTTCTGGGACTCGATAATTTCTACGTGATCACGCGCTACAACCGCAGCACCAATTATGCAATGGTGGTGCATGAAACTGCCGTCGCATTGCGTGAACGGCGCGAACGCGGTCAATAAATTTTATGCGGTGCTCAGCCGCGTGCCAGCGCTGCTACAGAATCTCGGGGAAACGCCACCAGGTGATCGAGTTCGAGGCGGATACCGATCTTTTCGCCGATCGCGTGGTTGTGGTGGCTGGGCACCAGTGAGTAGACCTCTCCGCCGTCGGGAAGCCGCAGCGTATAGAGAAATTCCGCACCACGAAAAGCCTTGTGCAGCACGGTAGCCTGCAGGGGGCTAGCGTCGTCGTGCAAAACGTCGTCGGGGCGCAGCAGTACGTCGACGGAAGTCCCTGCAGGCCAGTCCGGCGGATTGTCCGGCGTGAATTCACCGAGTTCGACCTTGATCTGGCCGTTCGACAGCACCGTGCCCGGCAGGAACAGGCCGGTGCCGATGAAATCGGCGGCATAGCGCGACTGCGGTTCGTGGTAGATGCGGTAGGGAGTATCCCATTGCTCGATGCGTCCGTCCTTCATGATGCCGATCATGTCGGCAATATTGAAGGCTTCGTTCTGGTCGTGGGTGACCAGTAACGCGGTGATGTGTTCGCGCTTGAGAATGTCGCGCACTTCGACGCTCAGCCGCTCGCGCATTTCAACGTCAAGGTTAGAGAAGGGCTCGTCGAGCAGCAGCAATTGCGGTCGCGGCGCCAGCGCACGCGCCAGCGCCACGCGCTGCTGCTGTCCGCCGGAGAGCTCCTGCGGATACTTGTCGCCGATATTGCGTAGGCCGACGATGTCGAGCAGATCACCGACACGTTCGCTGCGTTCTTCCGCCTTTGAATGACGCAGGCCGAAAGCGATGTTGTCCGACACTGTCAGGTGCGGAAACAGCGCGAAGTCCTGGAACACCACGCCGATGCGGCGCTGCTCCGGCGGCACCGACAGTCCTGGCGCGCTGACCACAATACCGTCGACCGAGATCGTGCCGCCCAAAACCGGTTCAAAGCCGGCGATGCAGCGCAGGACGGTGGTCTTGCCGCAGCCGCTGGCGCCGAGTAGGCAGGCAATCATTCCTGGTGCGACAGAAAAGCTGACACCCTGCAGCACCGGGGTGCGGTCGTACGCATGGGTAATATCGGTGAATTCGAGGCGAGTAGCCATGTCACGATTATAGCCATTTACCAGTGATAATGATTCTTGTTAGAATAAATTATTCAACATTTTCCGTAACTTAGACGATTCTTCGTGCTACAGCTGATACGGATACTCCAATGACCACTACAGTGATGCCACCGAGAATTGCGCCGCACAGCGCACTGGCCTGCCTGCGTACGCCGCGGGTATTGCCGTTGTTCGCGGTGACGCTGGCTGCAGTGCTGGCGCTGCCGGTGGTGGTGGTGATTCTGAATCTGCTGGCGCCGTCGACCGACACCTGGCGTCATCTGGTATCGACTGTGCTGGGCGATTACATCGCCAATTCGCTGCTGCTGATGCTGGGCGTTGCATTTGGAGTGATCGTCGGCGGAGTGATGACGGCATGGATCACCACCATGTGCCGTTTCCCGGGGCGTGCAGTTTTCGAATGGGCGTTGCTGCTGCCGATGGCCGTGCCTGCCTACGTGATGGCGTATGCCTATACCGATTTTCTGCAGTACGCCGGGCCGGTGCATAGCATGCTGCGTGAGCTGACCGGGTGGGGCGGAAACGATTACTGGTTTCCCGACGTGCGTTCGTTGGGTGGCGCCATCGTGATGCTCTCGCTGGTGCTCTACCCGTATGTCTATTTGCTGGCGCGCACCGCATTTCTGGAACAGTCCGACAGCATGCTCGAAGTCGCGCGTGTGTCCGGTTACGGCCCCTGGCAAACCTTTCTCAAGGTCGCGCTCCCGCTGGCGCGGCCCGGCATCGTCGCCGGTACCGCGCTGGCGCTGATGGAGGCACTAGCCGATTACGGCACGGTCGCCTATTTCGGCGTGCAGACGTTTACCACCGGTATTTTCCACGCCTGGTACTCGCTGGGTGATCACGCTGCCGCCGCGCAACTGTCGGCGATCCTGCTCGGATTCGTGTTTGCAGTGCTGTTGCTCGAACGCATCAGCCGCCGCCGCGCCGGCTTTTACTCGAATTCGCACCGCAAGCGGCTGCGCAATGTCTACCATCTGCGCGGTCTGCGCGCGGGTGCGGCCATGCTGTTCTGCGTGACACCGTTGGTTTTTGGCTTTCTGCTGCCGGCAGGTGTCATGATGCACATGGCGATTACTTCCGGAGATGCCCAATTCGGTGCGCGTTATCTGGCGCTGACGCGGAATACGGTCACGCTGGGTGCCGTGACGGCGATGCTGGCGGTAGTACTGGCGCTGGTGGTCGGCTATGCCGCGCGCATCACGCCAACGAAACTGGTCCGCGGTGCCAATCGCGTCGCCGGCCTCGGCTACGCGGTGCCAGGCGCAGTGATCGCCGTCGGCGTGCTGATACCGGTTACCCGGCTCGATCACCTGATCGGCGGCTGGATCGAGGCCCTCACGGGCACCGCCCCGGGGCTGATTCTGACCGGAGGCATCGCCGCCCTGGTGTATGCCTACCTGGCGCGGTTTTTTGCGGTGTCGCTGCAGGCGGTGGAAGCGGGTCTCTCCAAAATCACGCCGTCAATGGACCATGCTGCGCGTTCACTAGGCTACGCGCCGGGCGCTACTCTGCGCCGGGTGCATGCGCCTTTGCTTTGGCGCAGTGCACTGTCGGCGGGGTTGCTGGTATTTGTCGACGTAATGAAAGAACTGCCAGCGACACTGGTGATGCGTCCGTTCAATTTTGACACGCTGGCGGTGCAGGCGTACAACCTGGCTTCCGACGAGCGCCTGCAGGAAGCGTCAACGGCAGCGCTCACCATTGTCGTGGTGGGACTGCTTCCGCTGATCGTGCTGTCGCGGATGATCCTGAAGCCCGCGCCTTCCAGCGGGTAATGATTTCCGTCTATTTGTAACCGACCTTGTCGAAAATCTTCTGCGCCGTCGGCTGGTTCTTGCCGAGCGCGCTGATGTTCAGCGTATCCATCTTGAAGTTGCCGAGCGAGGCCAGTGCCCTGTTGTCGAGCGGTGCACCCTTGACCACCGGCCATTCATTGTTGCCGTTGGCAAAGTAGCTCTGTGCCGCATCGCTGGTCAGGTATTCGAGATACTTAATCGCAGCTTCGCGGTGTTTCGCGTGCTTCACCACGCCTGCACCTGAAACGTTCATGTGGGTGCCGAAACTCTTTTGGTTGGGCCAGATCAGTCCGGTGGCTTCGATGACCTTGCGGTCCGCGGTCTTGGTCGACTTGAGCAGGCGCACGTAGTAGTAGCTGTTGCTGATGGCAACGCCGCACTCTCCTGCGGCAACAGCCCTGATCTGATCGGTGTCGCCGCCCTTGGGGGCGCGTGCGAAATTGGCGACCACGCCCTTGGCCCATTCCTCGGCCTTGGCGGCGCCGAGATGCTCAATCAGTGCGCTCATCAGTGACAGGTTGTAGATGTGGCTGCCCGAGCGTGTGCATACCTTGCCCTTTAGTTTCGGATTGGCCAAGTCCTCGTAGTTCTGGACGTCTTCCGCCTTGACGGAGAGCTTGTTGTAGACGATCACGCGCGCTCGTGCCGAGAAACCGAACCACTGGTTGTTTGGGTTGCGCATGTGCGCGGGCAGGCGGTTGGCGAGTACTTTCGATTCAACAGGTTGGAAAAGACCCATTTGTTCGGCACGCCACAGACGGCCGGCGTCTACGGTTACCAGCACATCGGCAGGTGAGGCCGTGCCTTCGTTCTTGATGCGCTGGATCAGCGGATCCTCGCCGGCTTCGATGCGATTGAGCTTGATTCCGGTCGCCTTGGTGAAGCTGCTGTAGTGTGCCTCGTCGGTCTGGTAGTGCCTAGAGGAATACAGATTCAGGTCCAGGGCGGAAGCGCTGAAACTGAACAGACCGGCGAGCGGCAGTGCCAGGCAGGGGGTGAAACGCATATTAATGTTTTTTTAAAACAATTGGTTAAATCGTTTATGAGCTATGCATCCAGAATGGGTGACTAAATATTAACAATAATAATTCTCATTTACAATAATAATGAGAATTATTGTTAATTAGATTAAATTAAACGCAGGTGCTGGAACAGTAATTCGATTCACTCGGGGCGAATTTGATCCGGAACAAAGGCGGTGGGGGAAACTCGGGCTGCTAGATCGGCAGGCGGCGGGCGCCGTTATAGCGGCTGACCCAGTAACGGTTGTTCATATCGCTGATGCGCACACGGCTTCTGCGGTTGGGGGCGTGCAGAAACCGGGATTCACCCAGATAGATACCGACATGGGAATACGGTTTGTTGAGCGTGTTGAAAAACACCAGATCCCCTGGCTGTAATTTGGTGTTATCGATCTCATGGCCGAAGCGGGCAAGGCCATAGGCGTTATAGGGCAGCGAACGACCGGTCATCTGCTCATAGATGTAACGGACCAGTCCGCTACAATCGAAACCGGTTTCGGGTGAACTGCCGCCCCAGCGATACGGTGCGTCGATGAATCCCAGTGCTCGCATAGCAAATTCCTGGCCAGCGCCGTTGTACGGGCGCGGCTCACTGAAGCTGTCTGCAGCACTGCGTTCAGGCAAATGCTGCAGGACGGGTGCTGCGCAGGCGCCCAGCATCAACAGCAGGATTACGACCAGACATCGCTTCATGCTTTAACTTTATATAACAACTTTTTGATTGTAAATAACAAAATTAAGGACTTTCTGGGTTTACCAGGAAGTAAACTTGGGCCATCCCGGTAACGTTGTTTTTGCCATGCCCGTCCCCAAAATGATCACGCCCCGTCTTGCGGTCCTGTCGGCGGCATCGACGAATTACGCAGCGGGAAGCGTTCGAATCTGCTCGGCCGCGGCAACAGCCGCATCAGCGAACGCAGCGGGGTGCAAGTTAAGGTTGAAGAGCTGCCCTAGAACGACGAGCCGGGTTGTTTCAATTCTGTTTCTTCAGCAGTTGAAGCCTGTCCCAGCGCGGCGTTGCGATGGAGAAAACGCCCTAAGCGGCTGATGATCGCGCGATGGCGTTCAGCGGAATCGAAGCATCTGGTAAAGAGCTCGCGTAATTCTGGCGGAACGTCTGCGGCCAATGCCTCGTGCAACTCTACACATCGGCCCAGATCGGCAATGTCTTTGGAATTTTCCAGCGGCGGGTTGTCGATCATCGAGTATCCCGTTTCCTGGTCCAAAGTTCTTCAGGGCATTTTCCAGCCCAGCCAATCGCAGAGACCGCGGCCCATAATCCATTCCTTGTCGGCCTCGGCCACCCATGGCGCGTCCTTCAGCCACATGTCGATGTGCTCCCTGTAAGGCACCGGCGAACGCGACCAGTCGCTGCCCCAGAACAGTCGTTTCGGGCCGAAGGCTTCGTAAGCGCGTTTCGCGTATCCCTGCAGTTTTTTGAAGGGGTAAGGCTCCTTGAGATAACACGGCATGGCGCTGGCCTTGCAGGCGACGTTGGGCCGCTTGGCGATCGGCAGCAGCTTGTCGAAGTCGCGGAAGGTGTCTTCTTCGGGCTTGCCGCTCGACAGCGCCATGTGATCCATGACGATTTTCAGTTCAGGGTGGCGCGCCGCCACGTCATCGATGGCGTGCACGAAGTTTTGCGGTGCCAGGATCATCAGCTTAATGCCGAGCTTTTCCGCTTCAGCCCATAACCAGTTGAACTTTCCGTCGAGCAGCGGCTGTTGTAGCACTGGGATGTGGAAGGTGAAGCGCATGCCGAACATGCCTGGCTGTTTCAGCCAGGATTTGATCGCGGTCTTTGCGTCGGCGGCCTCGGGGTTGAAGCGCCCCATGATCGCAAAGCGGTCGGGATGCGCCTGCACCGCGGCGATCGCCAGATCGTTGCGGTCGCCCTCCCACGACGGTGGCACCAGCACGCAGCGGTCGACGCCCGCGGCATCCATGTCGCGCAGCAGTTCTTCGTGGCCGAGCGGAATTTCGCGCTGCGCATGCGCGCGCGCGGGCCACGACCGTTCCGGCGTGTTGGCGCCCCAGATGTGTACTTGTGAATCGACTATCAGCATGATTTTCTTATTGATTGAGTGGAGGCCCAATTCAATGATGAATGCGCAGATGCGTCAAGGCGTCCGCAACGTGGCGCGGTTCTTATGGTGGTTTTCGTGCGGCGTGCCCGCTACACTGTGATGCGATGCTGGTGGGGCAGCCCATCACCAAAAAATATTCATAACTATATGTTTTAAGAGGAAATCCAATGAATGGCGCGGAAAGCCTGGTGCGTACGCTGTTAAACGGCGACGTCAATGTCTGTTTCGCCAATCCCGGCACTTCGGAAATGCATTTCGTCTCCGCACTCGATCGCGTCGAAGGCGTGCGTTGCATCCTTGGCCTGTTCGAGGGGGTGGTTACCGGCGCCGCCGATGGTTATTACCGCGTTGCCGGCAAGCCTGCGGCGACGCTGCTACATCTCGGCCCCGGTCTCGGCAACGGCCTGGCGAATCTGCACAACGCAAAGAAGGCGCGTTCCGGCATCGTCAACGTCGTTGGCGAGCACGCGAGCTACCACATCAAGCACGATGCGCCACTGACCGCCGACATCGAAGGCGTAGCGCGACCGATGTCGGACTGGGTGAAGACTTCGCCCTCGGCGAAATCCATTGCCGCCGACGGCGCGCTGGCGATCGAAGCCGCGCGCACGGCACCTGGACAGATCGCTACGCTCATATTGCCCGCCGATACCGCGTGGGGCGAGGCCGACGGTCCGGCGACGGTGAAGGATCCTGCGCCGCGGACCAGGGTGGCGGACAACGCCATCGCCGACGGCGTGCGCGCGCTGACCAACGGACAGCCGGCGGCGATCCTGCTCGGCAACGCGGCGCTGCGCGGCAAGGCTCTCGAATGGGCGGGGCGCATCGCCGCCAAAACCAGCTGCACGCTGATCTCCGAATTTAACAATGCACGCTGGGAACGCGCTGCGGGTCGCGCGGTTGTGAAGCAGCTGCCGTTCGTGGTCGACAACGCGCTGGCGATGCTGAAGGACACACGTCAGCTGCTGCTGGTTGGCGCCAAGCTGCCGGTGTCGTTTTTCGCTTATCCCGGCAAGCCCAGTGTGCTGGTGCCCGAGGGCTGCGCGGTCACCAACGTTGCCGGCGCCGAAGCCGATCTCGAACATGCACTGGAAGCGCTGGCCGATGCGCTGGGTGCGCGAAAGACGCCGCCGCTGCTCAACCAGCCGGCGCACGATGCGGCGCTACCGACCGGCAAGGTCACACAGGAAGGGCTGGGTGCGCTACTCAACGGGCTGATCCCGGAAAACGCCATCGTGCTCGACGAGTCCGTCACCAGCGGCCGCCTGTTCACTACCGCGACGGCAGGCACTAGGCCGCACGACTGGATGAACATAATGGGCGGTTCTATCGGCTGGGGGCTGGCCGCTGCGACCGGTGCTGCGATCGCGGCGCCGGGGCGCAAGGTGATTGCGCTTGAAGGCGACGGGAGTGCTATGTACACCCAGCAGGCGCTGTGGACCATGGCGCGTGAGAACCTCGATGTCACCGTGGTCATCTTCGCCAACCGCGCCTACAAGATCCTGATGACCGAACTCACCAACGTCGGTGCCGCTCCTGCAGGTGCCAATGCCATCTCGATGTTGACCATGGGCAATCCCGACATTGACGGGGTGACGATCGCGAAGGGCTACGGTGTCGCGGCGGGACGGGCGACAACGCTGGATGAACTGGCGGTGGAATTCAGGCGCGGGCTGGAAACGCCGGGGCCCTATTTGGTAGAGCTGATAATGTAACTACCGGCGGCGGGGTGCTGTTTTCGTTTAATGGCCAGTTGCCAAACATAATCCACAGCATGATGAATATCGCTGGAATAACCGTAAGGTAGAGAGTCAATCCGCAGGTGCCGAGTGAATGTTCCATGCGGCGCGCCAATAATCAGCGTTGCACCAGCAGCCGTAAAGGGCTGCTCCTGCCGGGTGTGTCCCGGTTCACCGCGTACCTGGCAAAAGTCGCAGTAATCGCGCGGCACGCCCATGGATGCGAAATGCATTGGGTTCTTGTTCCAGATTTCGCAATAGCACCCACGCTTGTTCATGCTTGATGACCTGAATAGTACTTAGCGGCCGAGCGGGGTCACCCTGATCGTTTAGCCGCCGTAGCCATGGCGCTGGGCGCGCGCCTCGATGATGACTTCCCGTACGCCGAGTGGAATTCTCACGCCACACAGATCACAGGTGAACAGTTATTCGCCTGCATGGTCATGTAGCAGCTTGCGCTTGCCGAGAACGGTGCCGTTGCTGTCGAGCGCACGAAAGGCGTCGGCATAGCGCCGCGGCGTATCATAGGGCAAGGACACCTTAACATCGAAACTAAAGGTTGCGGTGCTGGCAGCGCAGACTTTTGCTGTGATGACGTCCAGGTATTTCTGTGTTGCCGTGTCCGCCGCTTAGGTTTGTAATGAAGCGATGCCGATGATGAAGGCGGCAAGAGAAAGGACCGGTTTGTGCTTTAGCATATTGTTAAGTTGAGTTTGATGCACCACTTCCGGCAATTAGTCCTGTCACCACGCACTCGGCGATGTTTCCGCCCGACAGATAGAGATGGCCGAAGGAACTGCCGCATTCACCGGCCGCCCAAAGGCGGGGAATGGGTTTGCCGTTGACGTCGATGATGCGCGATTGCGCGTCGTGCACCGGTCCGCCCTGGGTGTTGGAAATCACCGCATGCACCGGCGCACCGATGAACGGCGGGTTGACGATGGGCGTCATGCTGCCGGCGGGGCGGTCGAAATCGGCATCGCTGCCGGCGGCGCACAGCGCGTTCCAGCGCGCGACTGACACCTTCACTGCATTTGCATCGAGTCCAAGCTGTTTCGCAAGATCATCCAGCGTGTCGGCGCGCTTGAGGATGCCGTTGTCGATTTCCTTGATATTGTCGCTGCTCCAGTCGTAGCGCAGGCCCTCATCATTTGAGGTGGCCTTGCCCAGCGGATACATTTTGCGGCCGTCGTCATCGCAGATCAGGTATGCCGGATTGCGCGCGGCCTGCTGCGTGACTGGATTGAAGTACGACAGCGGACGCACGCCGGTATCCTGCGTGTAGGGCTGGTATTCGGACATGAAGCGGTTGCCGCCCTGGTCGAGCAGGATCCACGCCATCTTCAGGTTGACCTTGTCGGCGTCGCCGGGAAACCAGTCGGGGAAGCGCTTGACGCGGATGCCGTACGGGTAGGCCGGATCGGTATGGCGAAAGCCGTAGGCGCCGTGCACATGCCACATGTGCCACAGCGCAGCGCCGAGGTACTGCGCCATACGGATGCCGTCGCCGGTGTTGTGGCGCGCGGCGGCGTTGAAGACCGGAAAGGTCTCAAGAAATTGCGCTTTCATCTCGGCGTTGCCCTCGAAGCCGCCGGTGGTGAGGATCACGCCGCGCCTGGAACGGATATGCTGTTCCTTCCCGTTGTGATTGACGACGACGCCCTGCACTTCGCGCGTAGCGGGATCGGCAATCAGGCGCTGCGCGCCGCAGCCGAGGCGGATGTCGACGCCGGCGGCCACGACATTGTCGTGTACGACCTTGAATAGCTTCGGTCCGTTCGGCGCGCCATTGGCCCAGGGATAGGCGTCGCGCGCCGTGAATCCGGGCACGTCGACAACCGACGTGTGATAGAAGGTGTTGGTGCCGGGTAGCGGATAGTTGCCGCGGATCTGGCGGCGGTAGGGATCGCCGGCCTTGGCGCGTTCCTCGTTTTCCTCGACCGAAGTGATCACGCGTGCATCGTTGATCTTCGCCAGTCTACGCACATAGGCTTCGAGTCCGCACATGCCTTCGGCAAGCACGCGGATCACGTCGTCGGGCGTACGCCCGACGTTGGTGGCCTTGAGATAGGCAAAGGCCTCGTCGGGATCGTGCGCGCTACGCACGGCGCCGTAAGAGCAGATTGACAGCCCGCCTGGTACCGTGGATTTTTCAATCAGCAATGTTTTCGCGCCGGCCTGCGCGGCGGTCAGCGCCGCGATGCCGCCGGCAAGGCCGAAGCCGACCACGATGACGTCAAAGCTTTCCTTTTGAGTCATAATGAATTTATTAATTAAAACAGATAGTTAATTGAATTATCCGAATACGGACAGTACGCAGCCCGGTGACTGGAAGACGATAACGCCGCCAACCGCGTTGTGCCACTGAAGCAGCAGCGTACCGCTGTCAAGCGGCCGCACGTCGCAACCGGTTTTGTAAAGCACGCTGCGCGTGGTATCCATTTGCTCGCTGGTGAGTATGTAGCCGGCGATCCACGGCAATGACGGTGCGGTGATACCAAGTTTGCGCTGTAACGCTTCGGGGGTCACGAACATCAGCGCGCCGCGCTGGGTGTCGATGCGCCACTGGCTGCCCGCCAATTGCGCCAGCAGTCCGGTGTAGCGCGCGTAGCGCTGCGCGGTTTCCTGCGGATTGTCGACGCAAAGGATTACCGCGGCGAGACCGCGCGCGTGATTGGCATGTTCGATCCAGCGCGATTGCCACAACAGTTCAGGCGTGTGCTGCTGGCAATATTGGATGCGGCCCTCTGCCATGGTTCCTGGTGGCACGCGCACAACCGTAAATTTTGCAGTGCTGCTGCCGGTTTCAGTACCGATTTCGCGCTGCAGTGCGACCGGTGGCAGCGGTGTAAAGCCGTTTTTTTTCAACCGCGCGTGGTCGGCTTTGGCGCCCGAGGTGCCGAAGGCGATCAGGTGTACGCCTGTGTAGCGCTGCAGGGCGATGCGCAAATGCTGCGCGATCGGTGTGTCCAACAGCGGTGTCAGGAATTCGAGATAACCATCTTTCAGCATCACGCATCGATTGCCGGCGCCGGCGGGAACCAGTGGGCCGCCGGCTTCGAGGCGGTGCGATTGCTCGGAGAACGGGGTCAGTGTGAAGCCGGCGCGTTCCAGTGCCGCGCTGGCGTCATCGATATTCGGCACGAAATGCGCGATGTGATCGATGTTGAGTTTGCCGAAGGTTGGATTCTGGTTGGCGGGAATATTCATTTTCAGTAGCCCAGCCTGGGATCGACGCGGTGTCGTAGCGATCGGCCGGAGAGAAAGCGTGCAAGGTTTTCGAACCAGAGGTCAAGCGAGATGTCGATGTAGCGTTCGCCGTCGTCGCAGGAGACGTGAGGGGTGATGATCAGATTGGGTGCACGCCAAAGTGAATGATTCGGCGGCAGCGGTTCGGGTTTGACGACGTCGAGCACTGCACCGCCGATCCTGCCACTGCGCAGGCGTTTTTCCAGCGCTCGGGTGTCGACCAGCGAGCCGCGGCCGATGTTGATAAGGCTGGCGCCGCGTTTCATGCGGTCGAGGCGCATCGCATTCATCAGGTTGCAGGTTTCCGCGGTCAGCGGCGCGGCAAGCACCACAAAATCGGCGAGTGGCAGCACCCGATCGAGCTGTTTGTAGCTCACCACTTTATCGGCGTGACAGTGTTTCTGGATACCGCGGCGCACGCCGATGACCTTGAGCTCGAGTTTTTTTGCTGCCTGCGCAGCAGCGCCGCCGAGATCGCCAAGTCCGACGATGACCGCGGTCTTACCAGTGATGCTCGGCGTATACACGGCCTTCCAGCGTCGTTGCTGTTGGTTGGCCACGATGGCGGCCATGCGCGAATTGAGCAGGTTGTAGGCCATGACCATGTACTGACTAGCCTTCACGCCATGCGCGCCGCTGTTGTTGGTGAAGGTCACGCCTTTCGGCAGCCAGTCGAAAGGCTGTATACCATCGACGCCGGCGGACATCGCGTGCAGCCATTTCAATTCCGGTGCGCGGGTTTTCAGTTGATCGCGCCGTGCGGGCACACCGATTACCGCTACTGCATCGGCAAGGGCCTCTGCCAGTATGTCACCATCCCAACCTTTGGTGACCTCAAGCCGGCGTGAGAGAGCGGGATGGCGTTTGCAGGCAGAGGCCCAGAGTTTTGGGGTGACCTGGTGGATGCCTGCCTTCTTGCGCGTATTCTCGATGTGCACGCGCAGTTTTTTTGCCGCCATCAGAAGGTCTTGACCGGCGGCTTAGCGGCGAAGGCGGAGTTGCGCAGGCAGTGGCGGCCGCGCGCGTCTTGCCATAGCGTGCCGTCTTCATGCAGCTTGCCCAGCGCGCGCGCCACGGTCGGGAAGTCGTAGTCGGCAAACTGCTCGGCGAGTTCGGAGTAGTACTTCGGCGTCTGTTCGATGGCGGCGGCAATCTTGGCGGCGAGTTCGTTGACCGCTTTTTCACCGGAACTGGCTTTTTGCACGGGATCAGCTTTGCCGGCGTAATAATCGTCGATCTTGGCGCGGTCGGTGTAGGGATAGGCGATGCGCTCGAAGCGTTCCTTCGGTATGCCATCGGAAATCGTGGCGTCGATGCCGACTTTGGCCCCGGTGGGGACCACCCCGGGTGGCGTTACCGCGAGGCTGGGGTCCAGCGGCTTGGCGCGGCTGCCGGGAATTATGAACACGTCCTTGTCGCCCTGCACGCGGGTGGCGATCGCCCATTCGACGTCCATCGCGTTGAAGACGTCGATGTCGTCATCGACGACTACCACGTGCTTGAGGTCCATTACCGACAGCGCGGCGAGCAGCGCATTCTTGCCTTCGCCGGCCTGCTTCTTGATGGAGACGATGGCGTGCCAGAAACCGCAGCCGCCGAGGGTGACGTTTATGTCCTTGACCTGCACGCCGGCGGTTTTCAGCGCGCGGCGGATCTGGGTGTAGCGGGTCGGTGCCATCAGCCAGGTGTTTTCCCACGGCATATGCAGCGCGTAGTAGATCGCATTCTTGCGCATTGTCACGGCATTGATGCGTACGACCGGATTCCAGTGAAGGCCACCCATCAGGCGGGTGAATTCGCCGAAGCGGCCTTCGGGTTCAGTCCAGCCGATCGGCAGGATTTCGCCTTCGAGCACGATTTCGGAATCTGCGATGCAGGGCAGGTCGATGGTTTCGCAATGGGCAAGCTCGATGGCGCTGCCACGGATGCCGCCGGCGATGGCCATCTCATCGGTGCCCAGCGGCGCGCGGAAACCGGAGCCGAGGTTCTCGAAGGGATGGTTGCCAATCGAGATCGAGATCGGGCAGGGGCGACCGGCTTCGTAGGCGCGCTGCGCGAACAGGCGCATGTTGTTAGGCGTGACGATGTCGATGCCGGTTAGGTTCTTTTCCTTGACCATGAAGCGGTAGATACCCGAATTCAGTCCGAATTCTGGATCTCTGGCGATGGTGATGCCGGCGGTGATCATCGGTCCGCCGTCGTATATAGAGAACATCGGAATCGGCAGGCTGAACAGGTCGACGTCTTTACCGGTTTTTATGACCTGCTTCGCGACGCAGGACTCGACATAGCGCGGCGGGATCGGATTTTCGATGCCGTTTTGCAGGCGGAATTCGATTTCGGGGTAGGTCGAGCAGCCCATCGACATGATCGCGCGCTTCTGCGAGCGGATAATTCCCGATACTACCGGCATGTCGTAGCCGATTACGTTGTGGAACAGCAGTGCCTTATCGGACTGATCGACCAGCGTCGCAATGTGGCGGCTATCGACCGACTGCTTGATGTCGACCAGTTCTTTCTCAGCGCGCAGGCGCTCAAGGAAGCCGCGGAAGGTTTCGTCGGCGTACGGCGGTTTTTTCATTTGCGTTTCTTGTCTTTGGTTCCTGAAGGTCCGGTGACGCCGTTCCAGCGCTTGATTGACTGGTGTTCGACGTCGAACAAATCGAGTAGGCGGCCGGTGGTGTGGTTGACCAGGTCGTCGATGGTCTTTCCGCCGCTGTAGAACGCGGGCACCGGCGGAAAGATCACGCCGCCCATCAGTGTTACCGCTTCCATGTTACGGATGTGTGCGAGATTGAGCGGTGCTTCGCGGGTGATCAGCACAAGGCGGCGGCGTTCCTTGAGCACCACGTCGGCGGCGCGTGTTATCAGGTTGTCGGCGAAGGCGTGGGCAACCGATGCCAGCGTCTTCATCGAGCACGGCGCAATGACCATGCCGGCGGTGAGAAAGGAGCCGCTGGCAATGGTGGCGCCAATGTCGCGCACGTTGTAAGTGACGTCGGCGAGCTTGTGCAGTGCCTTGCGGTCCATGCCGTATTCCTGATACGCATTGAGAACACCTGCGTCGGATACCACAAGATGGGTTTCCCAGCCGCCGATAGCGCGCAGCCGTTCGAGGATGCGGATGCCGTAGATCGAGCCGGATGCGCCGGTCATGCCGACGATCAGGCGTTTCGTGGGTGATGTTGTGCGTTTGGATGTCATGCCGTTGTGTCCTGTTGCAGCGTCAGCAGCCGTATCCTACACCTTCATTCCGGCGGTCCGGGATCAGGCGGCCTTGGGCGGAGCAGTGAAATAGGTGCCACGGCCGCTGGCGACCAGTGCGCCGTCCTTGTCGTAGACATAGGCTTCCGCGGTCGAATACTGGCTGCCGCTGCGCACGACACGGCCCTTGGCGGTGAGGTCGCCTGGCATTGCCGCCTTGTGATAATCGACACGGATGTCGATGGTCGGCACCGGCCGGCCAATCTGCGCGGCAATCGCATAGTCAGCGACGACATCGACGATCGCGGCGAGGATACCGCCGTGAGTGTAACGCCGCTCGGGATTGACTACCCATTCCTCGCGCCAAGCAGCTTTTACTTCAATACCTGACTCATCGGCCTTGAGGAAAGTGAAATTGAGCCACTGGTTGAATGGGCCGCGGCTGATTAGTTTCTGCAATTGTTCCAACGTGGGTGCTGCGGTTTTGGCTTCACTCATTAGTGGCTCCAGAAGTGGTGAGAGTGGAATCCTGTGCGACCAGGGCGCGCAGCCGGTCGCGATCAATTTTGTTGGTGCCAGCCAGCGGGAGCTGGTCTAGAAAATACACGCGCCGCGGATGCTGGTAGGCAGGACCGTTGGCTAGCGAGTACTGCTTGATATCGTCCTCCATTACCGATGCGCCGGTACGCAGAACGATGAAAGCATAAGGGACTTTACCTTTCATTTCGTGATCGAACGGCAGCACGCAGGCCTGGTGCACGGCGGGATGTTTTTCCAGCAGTTGCTCGACTTCAATCGGGAAGATATTCTCGCCGCCGCTTACAAACATGTCGTCGGTGCGGCCGACAAAATAATAGAAACCCCCGGCGTCGCGCCGGCAGATATCGCCGGTGTAATACCAGCCGTCGCGTAGGCGCCGCGCAGTTTCCTCCGGCAGCCCGTGATAACCGAGCAGCAGGCCGGGGTTTTGCAGGATCAGTTCGCCTTCATCATCGCTGCGGCCGTTGACCAGCCGCGCTGCAGTGCCGCGATAGGGTACACCGATGGAGCCTGACGGGCGTGGTTTGCAGTCGGGATGCGGGCCCAGCGGCGCAGGACCGCCTTCCGTGACGCCGTAGACCACCAGCGCCTCGGCGTTGGGAAAATTTTCGCGGACGTCGCACAGCAACTGCGGCGATGAAGGCGCGGAACCCATCATCACGGTGCGCACCGAAGAGGTGTCAATGCCGGCCAGCAGGTCGCGGCGCTTGAGTATCATTGCCATCATCGTCGGCACGCCGGAGATCACCGTGCAGCGGTAGCGGCCGATGGCTGCGATGTAGCGTTCGACATTGAACTGCGGCATCAGTACTAGCATCGCGCCGGCGGTGAGACCCTGCTTGATCGCGTTCAGTGCATTCTTGTGGTACAGCGGTGCGGCGACGAGGATCACGTCCTTGTCGCTGGTGCCACGGGTGTGGGCCAGGATGCGGCGGCTCCAGTTTTGTCCGTAGTGACTCAGCAGAACGCCCTTGGGCTTTCCGGTGGAGCCGGAGGTGTAGGGCTGGATAGCGACAGTGTCTGGCGCTGGTTCTACGGCGTTGTACGGACCGGGGTCAAGGAGGTCCGAAAAGTCGCCGTTATAATTGACTGCGGGCAAACTCTGCGGCAGCAAATGTGCAAATGCCGGTTCGCGGAACACCAGTTTAGCGCCGGCGTCGCTAAGAATATGACTGACTGTATCGGCGGCAAGCTTGACGTTGATCGGCACCGGCACCATACCGGCGCGCATCGCGCCGAGCAGGGTGGCGACGAATTCAAAGCGGTTGAGCGAAAGGATACCGACGCGGTCGCCGGCACGCAGTCCCCTGCGCTCAAGCCCGCGTGCCACCGCATTAGCTTTTGCGTCGAGATCGCGGAAGCCGTATTCACACGGCGCCGCCGGATCGCGCAGGTCAATTAGCGCAGTGCGCGACGAGTCTGCACGTTCCGCGAACGGCGCGCCAAGATTGCCGGGATAGCCCCGGGGTTCGGGGGCGGGGACGGTCATGCGCGGCGGATCAGGGTGTGATGATGACCTTGCCGAAGACTTCGCGGTTCTCGATCAGCTTGAGTCCGTCGACTGCGCGTTCGAGCGGCAATACTTCGTCGACGACCGGTTTCATCTTACCCTGCTGAATCAGATCCATCAGCGCCTTCAGGTTCTCGTCGTAGAAACTGTTGGAGCCAATGATCTGCAGTTCGAAGCTCCAGACGTAGCGCAGGTCTTCCTTGGGGTCGTAGCCGGCGGTGGCGCCGCAAACGAGAATCTTGCCGCCGCGTTTCACGCACTTCAGCGTTGGTGCCCAGGTGTCGCCGCCGGTAAAGTTGATTACGACGTCGACACCGCCTTCATGGGTGCGGCGCTGCGGCTTGCCGAATTTTTCGATTGCCCACTTCGAGAAGTCGGTTTCCTTGTAGTTTATGACGTGATCGGAACCGAGGTCCTTTAGGCGCTTGATCTTGTCGTCGCTGGAGGCGCAGGAAATCACTTCGGCACCGAGCATTTTGGCGAGCAGCACGCAGCCGGTGCCAACACCGCCGCTGGCGCCCAATACCAGTACCTTGTCGCCTTTCTTGATAGTGTTGTGGGTGATGATCATGCGGTGTGCGGTGCCGTAGGCCACCGGCAGAGACGCGGCCTGCTCGAAGCTGACGCCGTCGGGCATCTTGATCAGCTGGTCAGCGGCGACCAGGCATTTTTCCGCAAGGCCGCCGTGCATCATCTCACCCATCAGGCCTTTTTTCTTGTTCAGCGGATTCACTAGCACGCGGTCGCCGGCCTTCCAGCCGCTGACGCAGGCGCCGACTTCGAGAATTTCTCCGGCAATGTCAAGGCCGATAATCATCGGGAAGGGCACCTTGATGCCGGGCATGCCGCGCACCGTGAATACGTCGTGATAGTTGAAAGAGGTCGCACCTACGCGGATGACGACATGCCCTTCGGTAGCCACTGGATCGGGAAAATCCGGAACCATTTCCAGACTGTCAAGATTACCGTGACCGCGTAATACCACTGCTCGCATCGATGTTCTCCGGGGAAATTTTCAGAATGCGCCTGGCTGGGCGCGCGGAATACCCCCAATTATGGTCAATTTTTCGCGTCCGCGCTGCTGCAGTCGTGAAACAAAAGGAGTGTAGCCCGCATGGTGAGACACTTCTTGCGTCATTGCGGTGCAATCCCGACAATCGCAAGCTTACTTCAGAGCAACTTCCTTTAACCAAGAATGAATCTAGCAGCCGCCACGCCCAGGCCGTGGGTAGTAGTTGCCGTCGCCACTGTCGTGCAGATGATCGTGGCGATGTCCAATGTCATCCTACCAACGATCGCGCCGAAACTGGCGGAGATCCTTGGCGTAGATCCGGTGCTGATTGGTTACCAAGTCAGCCTGACTTTCGGATCAGCAACCCTGGCGACCATTTACGGCGGCCACGCAGTGTTGCGCTACGGCGCTGCCCGAGCCACCCAGATTGCCATGCTCTTTTGTGTGGCCGGGATGATCCTGTTCGCGTTTGCGAACATTCCCGCGATCGCGCTCGGGTCTGTAGCCATCGGAACAGCTGCGGGTATGGTCAATCCGGCAGCCGCGCATCTGCTGGTATCGCATACACCGGGGATACAGCGCAATCTGATGTTTTCGATCAAGCAGACCGGTGTGCCGGTCGGTGGCGTCATCATGTCGCTGACCGCGCCGGCGATCGCGGTTAAATTCGGATACCAATGGTCGCTGTTGATGGTCGGCGTGCTGGCGCTTGGCGTGGTGGCGATTACTCAGCAGCACCGTGAGACATGGGATTCCGATCGCGGAACGGCGGGCAAGAAAAA
>JAYOED010000030.1:0-3664 GCA_038106575.1 Burkholderiales bacterium | reverse complement strand
CAGCGTCACCGCGCGACATGGGATGCAGGCAACGGCTCAACCGGGAAAGAGCAGCAATCCAACTTCGGTGGTGTGCCGCTGGTGGTGCGCACGCCAAATCTGCGCTGGATTTCGCTGGTAGCGCTGATATTTTCCGGAATCCAGCGCTGCGTGATGAGTTTTACCGTGATTTATCTGGTTACCGAGCGAAATATCGGCTTGATCGAAGCGGGTGTGCTGTTTTCGGTGGTGCAGGTCGGTGGTTCAGTGGCGCGGATCTGTTGGGGCTGGCTGGCTGACCGGTTAGGTAGCAGCATCGCCGTGCTGGCGATCATTTGCGTGGTTGCTGCAGCGTCCATATTCGCCATGCTGAATGTGGATGTAAATAACAAATTATTGATTTATATTATATTTTTTGTGCTAGGCGCGACATCCCTGGGCTGGAACGGCGTATTCCATGCCGAAGGTGCGCGGCTGAGTCCGCCTGGCTTGGTAAGCGTGGTGGCAGCGGGTACGACGTTTTTCGTGTTTGGTGGCGTGTTGCTGGGGCCGGCGCTGTTCGCGATGGTGTATGGCTTAATCCAGAACTACGCGCAGACTTTCCAGTTGATGCTGATTCCTTCGCTGCTCGCGCTGATGCTGCTCGAGGCTGCGCGGCGTACGACGCCGGTGGAAAAAGAGTGACCACCGCACCTTCGATCACCGTCGTGCTGGTTGCAGCAACGCTCTCACAGGCCGCATCGGCGATGGGCATCGCAATCTTTCCGGTGCTGGCGCCGCAGCTTGCATCGATACTTGAAGTCGATGCATCGATAGTCGGTTACCAGATCAGCATCCTTTTCGGTGCCGCATTGCTGGCGTCGAGCGTGGTCGGCACCATCGTGCTGCGCTGGGGCGCCTGCCGCTCAATGGAGTGGTCGTGCTGGCTGGCCGCGGTCGGCATGGGAATTGCCCTGGGTGGCGTTTTGTGGCTGATGCCGCTGGCCGCGGCATTCATTGGTGCCAGCAATGCACTAGCCGCGGCTGGTGCCGCGCATCTGCTGTTCCGTTTTGGCGATCCGCGGAATCGTAACCTGATGTATTCGATTAAGCAGGCCGGCGTGCCGCTGGGTTGGGCGACCATTGCGCTGATCGCGCCGTGGATGACGGTTGGATTCGGCTGGCGTGCGCCGATGGTCCTGGTATTGCTCTATTCCGTGGTCTGCGCGATGTGGCTTGGCCGCTTCCGGGTATTTTGGGATGATGACCGTGATCCCGGCGCTGCGTCGAAAACCAGCGTACTCACCGGTATGCAGGTGCTGTGGCGCTACCCGGCGCTACGCTACCTATCGATCGCCGCATTTTTCTTTTCCTTTGTTCAGCTTTGTCTCGGCTCTTTCACCGTGAACCTGCTGGTGCAGGAGATCGGCTATAGCCTGGTTGCCGCCGGCGTCATGCTTTCACTGGTGCAGGCTTCGGGAATGTGTGGCCGCATGGTTTTCGGCTGGGTGGCTGATCACGTCGGCAATGCTGTAGCGGTGCTGCTGTTTACCAATCTGCTGGCAGGTTTGTGCTGCGCATTGACACTACTGCTGCCGCTGGGTTGGCCAGTCGCACTGCTGACCGTGTTCTACATCGTGTTCGGCCTGGTCGCATACGGCTGGAATGGCATCATGCATGCTCAGGTTGCCCGATTGAGTCCGCAGGGCATGGTCAGCGTGGTCACCGGAGGCATGATGATGTGGGTGTTCGCCGGCATACTGACAGGCCCTTCTCTGTTTGCAACCGCTTATCGTGTGACCGGCAGCTACGTCACCACCTACGGCGGTATTGCACTGGTCGCGCTGACGGGTGCAGTTGTGGTCTGGGTCGCACGGCGGGCAATGATGCGGGTTGCGGTATGAGCGAGCGAGCAACAACACCGGTGGTTGCGGTGGTTGCGGCGACCACCTCGGCTCAGGTGGCGGGCGCAATGGGCGCTGCGGTGTTTCCGGTCATTGCACCGGAACTGGCACGCGGGTTGTCGCTTGAAGTGTCGTCGATCGGTTACCAGATGAGCGTGATTTACGGCTCGGCGATGCTGGGTTCGATGGTATTGACCTGGCTGGTCGGGCGCTACGGTGGCTGCCGAACGACCCAAATCGGCATGGTCTGCTGCGTTTTGGGAATGGCGATCGGATTGCAGGCGAGTATTCCAGCATTGTTGATTGCTTCAATTCTGATAGGAATGGGGATGAGTATCAATCTGCCTGCGGCAGGCCACCTGCTGTTTCGCTTCAGCCCGCCGCGTCACCGCAATTTCATTTTTTCGCTGAAGCAGACAGGGGTGCCGCTGGCGTGGGCGCTGATGGCGCTGATTGCACCCGCGGTGACCCTGGCGTGGGGCTGGCGCTGGGCGCTTGTGATGGTTCTGCTGTCAGCACTGGCAACGATGCTCGCGATGCAACCGGTGCGTGAGCGCTGGGATGATGATCGCAATCCCGGTCAATCATTACAGGTACGCGTGTTCGACGGCCTGCAGCTGGTGTGGCGCATTCCGGTGCTGCGCTGGCTGGGCATTGCTTCGTTCTGCCTGGCGTTCATCCAGCTCTGCGTCAGTACTTTTACCGTGATCATGCTGGTTGGTGAAGGCGGATATACGCTTATCGAGGCAGGTTTGATGTTGTCGGTGGCGCAGATAGCAGGGGTTCTCGGACGAATCGGCTGGGGGTGGCTGGCCGACCGTACCGGTGACAGTCTGCGCATGCTGAAATACCTGACATTGATTTCGCTGGTGTGCTGCCTGCTGCTTACTTTCCTGGATTCCAGGTGGCCGGCGGTGCTGACCGGCCTGCTGTTTGCGGTATTCGGCGCAACGGCGATCGGCTGGAACGGTCTTTATACGGCGGAGGTGGCACGCTGCAGTCCCTCCGGACAGGTCAGTGTAGTGACGGGTGGGGCGATGGTGTGGAATTTTGCCGGCATCCTCGTCGGACCGACTGCATTCACGCTCGTTTACCAGCTCACCGGGAATTACGCGCGGACTTTCGGTTTCGTAACGCTGGTTGCAGTAGCGACCCTGCTGGCATTGCATGCGGGGCAACGCGCGGTGCAAAAGGGGTAAGGGTAATGGGGTCGATTGAAGCCTGGCAGATGCTGTTCAGCGCGATGGTGATCATTATTGCGTTCGCGGTGCGCGGCGGCGCGGGTTTCGGAGGCGGCGCAGTCGCGGTGCCGCTGTTGTCGCTGGTGTTTCCGGTTCAACTGACGGTGCCAGTGGTGACTGTTCTCAACATGCTGTCGTCAATCGGTCATGGCGTCGCTGACTGGCGGAAGATCGCTTGGAATCAGATTGCGCGTATCCTGCCCGGCAGCCTTCTTGGGGTTTTTCTGGGTATTTACCTGCTGTCGCTGATCGACCCGCAGCCGCTGGCGCGCGCCCTGGGCGTGTTTGTGATTCTGTATGCAGCGTACGTGCTGGTGATTGCGGACCGCACGCCACTCATTCCGCATCGCTGGCGGCTGTTCGCGGCGGGGGTGACTAGCGTGATTGCGGGTATCATCGGCTCACTGTTTGGGGGAGCTGCAGGTCCGCTTTACGTGATCTATTTGAACACGGCGCAACTCGGCAAGGATGCCTTTCGCGTCACCATCACCACCATAATGTTGTTCCAGGGATCGACGCGGATCGTGGGTTACGCTTCGCTGGGACTGTATGATGCCAAGG
>JAYOED010000029.1:4235-27117 GCA_038106575.1 Burkholderiales bacterium | reverse complement strand
CAAAAAATCGACGTCCCTTTCTTGGCGTTTTTTTATCAAATACCCCCCACCCCGCCCGCGCCGGCGCGCCAGGGCGGCAATAGCAGTTCCAAATGCACCCGACTGGGTCACGAAAGCGACAGGACCTGGGGGTGTCGGGCCTTCCGCAAACTGGCCAAAGGTTACAATGACCTGGTCGAAAGCATTGATCAGGCCAAGACAGTTTGGTCCGCACAGCCGCATTCCCGCGGCATGGGCAGTAGCAGTGATCTCCGCTTCCATTCTGCGGCCGGTTTCCCCCATTTCCGCGAATCCGGAGCTGAAGATCACGGCAGCTGGAACCCCCAGGTCGGCCAAAGCGGCTACCGCTGCTCGAAGATGGTTTACCGGCACCGCTATCACGGCTAGATAGGGCGTTTCAGGCAATGCGGCAACATCCTGATAACAGACCAGGTCATCAATGGACTTGTATTTTGGATTGACAGGAAAAATTTTTCCTGGGTAGCCTTTCTCACGAAGAAATCGCAGCGTCCTGCCGTTGACCTTGGACAAGTCGGAAGAGGCACCGATTATCGCGATTGAAGACGGATGCAACAGCGGTTGCAGAATCATCACATATTCTTTTTGTCGGCAGCTCAGCCGCTTGAGCCAGCGCTATTCCTGGTCATTAAGTAGTGTCTGCCAGATTTGCGGCTGCTGATACGGTGGCAGTCAGGCCGGTCATTCCAGCTCCTCTGCTCAGCGGATGGCGAACTCGGAAGACATCAGGCCGCTAGTGTAATCAATGCCTGTTGTTGGTGAGATGTGCGGGCGCCGGCAATGCGACAACTTCAATGCCTTCATCGCGTAGCGCCTCGACCTCTTTTGAAGAGGCGGTGCCGCGTATGTGGCGCTCCGGCGACTCCTTGTAATGGATTTTCCGGGCTTCCTCCGGAAAAGCCCTGCCGACATCCTCGGTGTTCTCGACAATGTGTGAGATCAGGCGAAGCGCGCGCTCGGCACCTAAATGCGCGTATTGGCTCCGTGAATCCCCGGATGATTCCTTCTCGACAAGTTCGGCGCGCCCGGTATTCACGCGCGCCGCGGTCGGCAAACGGGTGATCTGCTGGCTGCCGCAAAGCGGGCAGGTCAGTATCTGCTCCTGTTTCTGCTTCTCGAAATCATCGCTGGAGGAAAACCAACCTTCGAACCGGTGATCATTATCGCAGCCGAGATTGAATACGATCATTATTAAATCGTCGCAGAAATTGTGGTGGGCGAGACCGGACTCGAACCGGTATGGCTTGCGCCGAGGGATTTTAAGTCCCTTGTGTATACCAATTTCACCACTCGCCCCGTACGCCAAAACTTAACATCGGGAGCTGGCCTCGCAGCTGGTAATTTAAACTGGAGGCGGGGGTCGGAATCGAACCGGCGTCCACGGCTTTGCAGGCCGCTGCATAACCACTCTGCCACCCCGCCGCTGGAACTAAAAAGGGAAAACGGCGGCATGATGATGAGCCGTTTTCCCCGGAATCTGGAGCGGGAGAAGAGTCTCGAACTCTCGACCTCAACCTTGGCAAGGTTGCGCTCTACCAACTGAGCTACTCCCGCAATTCGTGCACAATGTAGACCTGAATTATAGGCCAAACGAGCCAGAAGCCGCAATATCCTATCCCTGCACATGGGCAGAATTCAAGGCCATTTTCAGGTAATACCCCATGGAAATCAGGGTTAGCAAAGCGGCAATCCAGATCAACCAGACTCCCCAGTAATGCGAGTCGAAAAGGCCAATGGCGTCGTGATAGAGCAGCATCGGTATGGCCACCATCTGCGCAACGGTTTTTATCTTGCCGACAAGCGAAACCGCAACACTTTTACCCCTGCCGATGGAGGCCATCCACTCACGCAACGCGGAAATCGCAATTTCCCGGCCGATGATGATTAGTGCAACGATGGCATCAATGCGACCAAGCTGGACTAGGATGATCAGTGCTGCAGCCACCATCAGTTTGTCGGCAACCGGATCGAGAAAGGCGCCGAAGGCAGATGTCACGTTAAGACGGCGGGCCAGCCAGCCGTCAAGCCAGTCCGTAATGGCCGCAAAGGCGAAAATGAAGGTCGCTATCAGGTTTTGCACTGAATGTGAAAGCCAGTGCTGCTCAAAATAAAATACACCCACAAACAGCGGAATCATGATGATCCGCAGCCATGTCAGCAGTGTGGGGAAGTTGAGCGCCATCTCGCTCAATGCAACTCGCCGTGTATTTTCTCGGCAAGGGCGCGGCTGATTCCATCGACCTGTGCCAGTTCATCAATGCTGGCCGCCACCAGTCCGCGAATGCCTCCGAAACGTGCCAGCAGGCGCTGGCGACGCTTGGCGCCCACACCCGGAATACTTTCCAGGGACGATGTCGAGCGTTTGCGAGCGCGTCGTGCGCGATGCCCCTCGATCGCAAACCGGTGCGCCTCATCGCGTATCTGCAGGATCAGGTGCAGTGCCAGATTGTCGGACGGCAATCGCCACTCGTTCTTGCGACCTGGTACCAGCAATTGTTCCATACCCGGTTTGCGGGATATCCCTTTGGCTACAGCCAGCAGAGGAATATCGCCCAATCCGAGTTCATTTAGCACTTCGGTAGCCACGCCCAATTGCCCTCTCCCGCCATCAATCATGATCAGATCGGGCATCTTACCCTCACCGGCGATGATCTTGCGGTAGCGTCGAAACAGCACTTCGCGCATGGCGGCGTAATCGTCCCCGGGTTTAACTTCCCGCATGTTGAAGTGTCTGTACTCGCTGTTTTGCATCGCACCCCGATCATAAACCACACATGAGGCCACTGTAGCCTCCCCCTGCGTATGGCTGATGTCGAAACACTCGATCCTCTGTGCAGTTTCAGAAAGTTCCAGCGCTTCCTGCAATGCCGCTAGGCGGGCAGCGTCTCCCAGCAAACGTACGTTACGCTGTTCCGCCCCCAGCTCAGCGTTTTTCTGTGCCATCTGCAGCCAGACACGTCGATGACCAGTCGGGTTCACATGGATCCTGACGCCGCTTCCCGTCCGGTGTGATAGAACCTCCTGCAGCAGTTCGGTATCGACCGCCCCCCCCACCACGATTTGCGACGGCGCAGGATGCACCAGATAGTGCTGGGAAATGAAAGCCTCAACAACATGCGCAGGTTCGGTATCTTCCGCGTTTTGCGGATAAAAATTCTTGTCGCCTAGGTGAAGGCCGCCGCGGATCATTGCCAGGTTGATGCAGAATATGCCAGAGGCGACTCCACAGGCGATTACATCGACATCCCGACCGGGACCATCACTGACATATTGCTTCTCGCGCACCTTGCGCAGCGCATTGATCTGGTCCCGGAAAATGGCCGCCTCTTCATAACGCATTTCCGCTGCAGCCACATTCATGCGATCGGTAAGCCTACCGCTTACGGCATCTTCCTGCCCGACGAAAAACTCTTCCGCGCTGCGCACATCTTCGCCATAGCCATCGGCACTGATCAATCCCACGCAGGGCGCCGTACAACGATGAATCTGGTGCAACAGGCATGGTCTGGACCTGTGCGCAAATACGCCATCCTCACAGGTGCGTAGCCGAAAAACCTTCTGCAGTAATTGCATACTCTCCCTGACGGCTCCGGCATTCGGGAATGGGCCGAAGTAACGACCCTGCTTGCCGGGGTTACCGCGAAAAAAACACAGTCGGGGAAAACTGTGCCCGCTCAGCATCAGGTAGGGGTAAGACTTATCGTCCCGAAAAAGTATGTTGTAACGAGGGGACAGCGATTTGATCAGGTTGTTTTCGAGCAGCAGCGCTTCTGACTCGGATCGCGTGACCGTCGTCTCGAGTGAGGCGACCTGTCCTACCATCAGGCGTATGCGCGGCGACAGCGTCTCTCCCCGCTGAAAATAGGAACTGACCCGCTTGCGCAAGTCCAGAGCTTTTCCGACATACAGCACCTCACCACTACGTCCCAGCATCCGGTAGACGCCAGGCAGATGAGGCAATGCGGCAGCCATTTCAGCTGGCGAAGTCATAACTTTTTCCGGTCAAGATAATCGCGGATCCGCACGAAAATTTCATTGAACATTTTCGTCGTCAGACGGCGGGTTTGCGTGTTGTATCGACTGCAATGATAACTGTTGAATAAATGCAGATCGCGCGGCAACGGATGGACTGCGCCATGTGCAAACCGGAAATCGGAAATGCGGCATTCCAGCGCACGCAGCACCGCCTGGTGGGCTATGGCACCAAGAGCAAGAATGGCAGTTCCAGGCGGGAGCTCTTCAATTTCTGCACCGAGATATTCATTGCAGGTACGGATTTCCGCGGGCAGCGGCTTGTTTTCAGGAGGCAGGCATTTCACAGCGTTGGTGATCCGGCAGTTTTTTAGCACCAGCCCATCGTCGGCAGCTGTAGCGACGGCTTGACTGGAAAAACCATGACGAAAAAGCGTGTCGTAGAGGAGTATCCCGGCATGGTCTCCGGTAAACGGGCGTCCGGTACGGTTGGCACCGTGCATTCCCGGCGCAAGACCGACGATCAGCAACCCTGAACGCTGATCTCCAAAAGGAGCAACGGGCCGGGCATGATAGTCAGGATGCGTGGTCCTTACCCTGGCGAGATGAGCAGAAAGTCTCTCGCAGCGGGTGCAGTTCGGTGAAAATCCTGAAGCCGTTTTCTGGTTTACCACGGGCATTCGCCCTTCATGCCTGCTTGTCGGGAGACGCTCCCTCCAGCCTTGCCATCTCTCCCATTGCTGAACGATAAGCTTCGCTCTCCTCTGAAGGCATTGGTGCAGACAGGGCAAGCCTGCTGATGAAGGACAGACGCGTCAACCCTTCAGGGAGAGTGTCGTAATGCAGTCCATCCAGCAGTTCATCAGCAGAATTCGGGTTGTTGCAAACCAGGATCATGTCGCAGCCGGCCTCTAGTGCAGCAATGCCCCGGCTGACAACTCCTCCTGCAACACTGGCCCCTTCCATGCTCAGATCATCACTGAATATGACGCCTTCAAAACCAAATTTTCCGCGTAGGATGCGCTTGAGCCAGATCTCGGAAAATCCGGCAGGCGCCTTGTCGACTGCCGGATAAATCACGTGAGCAGGCATGATTCCGCCGAGACCGCTATCGATCAACCGCCGGAACGGCACCAGATCCTCGCCTTCGATTTCCGCCTGTGAACGCTCATCAACAGGCACTTCATGGTGCGAATCAGCCCGAACATGGCCGTGCCCGGGAAAGTGTTTGCCGACGGCAGCCATGCCGGCCTCCCCCATCCCCCTTACCAACTCCTGTGCAAGCTCGGCGATGACATTAGGTTTCTGGTGAAAAGCCCGGTCGCCGATGACGCTGCTGTTGCCAAAATCGACATCCAGAA
The DNA here is from genome assembly GCA_038106575.1 of Burkholderiales bacterium. GTDB lineage: Bacteria > Pseudomonadota > Gammaproteobacteria > Burkholderiales > SG8-41. The sequence goes on along the minus strand of JAYOED010000029.1, from coordinate 21,766 downwards.
CCGGTGCGAACGACAGATCAACACCGTTCATTCGCAGCTCGGCGGCCAGCACAAAACCAAGAGCCCGGGAGGTTTTGATGGCGGCAGCCCGATCTTCATCCCAGGCACGGCCCAGAGCGCGCATGGGCGGAATGGCAGTGAAACCTTCACGAAACCGCTGCACCCGGCCGCCTTCATGGTCTACGGCAATGATCAATGAAGGCATCCGCAAGGCATGTATTTGTGCCGTCAGCGCACGCAGCTGCTCGCATGACTGAAAATTCCGACTGAACAGGATTACACCGCCGACCAGAGGATGCAGCAGCCGTTTTATGTCATCAGCTGTCAGTTCAGTACCGACGACATCAAGCATGACTGGTCCAAGGAGCATTGATTTGCTCATTTTTCAAGCACCACGCAGGCACAAGCGAGACTGGATTCGTCACTGATGGTCAAATGGAAGCCTGTAATACCGTTGCTGGTTACCAGCTTACTCAGGGCATCATTAAACCGGAATCCCGGCTTGCCAGCCGGATTCTGGACAACACTGATACATTGCAACGTTACCGGATACCGGAATCCCGTCCCAATCGCCTTTGAAAATGCCTCCTTGGCAGCAAACCGGTTAGCCAGAAAAAATACCGGCTGCGAGCTGCACTCGTACCGTGGTTGCTCTAGTGGTGTCAGCACCCTCCTGACAAAGCGGTCTCCGTATTTTTTCAGCAGGCGCGCCACGCGGTGCGGCTGTATGACGTCTATGCCAATGCCGTAAATCATTTTGACTCCGCAATGATGCGCAAGTATTTCGCGACAGTCGCCGCCAGTCCAGTCTCGAGAGCATCGGCAATGAGAGCATGCCCGATTGACACCTCTGAAACGCCTGGAACTACAGAGAGAAAACGTAAAAGATTGGTACTATTTAAATCGTGCCCCGCATTCACGCCGAGACCGCAATCCTGTGCGCGACGGGCTGCAGCCGCGTAACCGGCCAGCACGGCTTCCTCCCCTCTGGTTCCATGGGCCCTTGCATAGGGCTCCGTGTAAAGTTCTATGCGGTCTGCACCGAGGGCTGCCACTGCTGCCATTGCAGCCGGCAACGGATCCATGAACAGGCTCACGCGGATTCCAAGATCATGTAGTTCAGCAATTACCGGCCGCAGACGGCTGGCATCGGCGCTGGCATCCCAGCCATGATCCGAAGTCGCGGCCTCTGGCGTATCCGGCACCAGGGTGCACTGCTGCGGCCTGACAGCACGCGCCAGTTCGAGCAAGGGATTTTCGAACGGGTTGCCTTCGATATTGAATTCGATCCCGGGTCTCGACTTAAGCATTCTGGCAAGATCGTACACATCGGAGGCACGAATATGCCTTGCGTCAGGGCGGGGATGAACGGTGATGCCACAGGCGCCGGCACCCAGAACAATATCCGCGGCACGCAATACATCCGGGATATTCAAATTTCGCGAATTGCGCAGCAGTGCGATTTTGTTGATGTTGACGCTGAGCTTGGTCATGCGGTTATGACGTTATTTCCATTTACATTTGCTGCAGATCGCGCAGCAACTTTCGCGAATGCAGCGTTTGCTGACCCAGACAATGATTAATCAGAGCCCGCATCAAGACTTTGCTCTGTTGGACGGTTCGCGGATCGGCGTAGTGATCAGCCGCCATGTCAATTAACGTCTGCCCCACTAATTCTACGCCGATTTTTCCCTCAGGATTGTCTGCAGGCAGCGGACCGCGCTCCGGCACGTAGCGGTAATGCGCATCCGGTATTATCGGCCTGCCCTGCAGTACTTCACGCTCCAGAACCGGTCCATACCCCAGTTCCTGCAGCAGTATCCGTTCGAACCGGCGCAGAATGGCCGCATGGTCACCCGTTCCAGCCAGTTGCATCAGTGTGGAGGCATAAGCCTCGAACAGTCGCTCATGGGCATCCTCCCTTGGCAGCAGCTTCAGCAACAATTCGTTCAGATAAAAACCGCAAATCAGGCTAAGGCCCTGAAGCGGCAAATAACCACCATGCCATTCAGCTTTATGCAGGGTTTTCAGTTCTACTTTTCCAGCCCATCCGACCAACAAGGGCTGGAAAGCCCTTAAAACACCGCGTAATGACGAACGAGGGCGTCGCGCTCCACGCGCGATAACCGCAACCCTCCCCAGTTCCCGGCTAAAAAGTTCCGCCACCAGGCTAGTCTCGCGGTAAGGATAAGCGTGCAGGAGATAGGCTGGCTGACCGTCCAGGCGCGTTCGCTCACCCATCCTGCCAATGACCTCCAGGGGCCATCCTGCATAAAAATATTATACTGTAATCCATTGTTTTAATTTATTTTATTCAATTCCAGCGCGTTTCAGAAGCGCACGGTCATCGGCCCAGCCTGACTTTACCCTGACCCAAACCTCAAGAAAGACTTTGCCGCCAAACAGCACTTCCATATCTTTGCGTGCCTGCATGGCGATTTGCTTTAGCTTTGCGCCGCCCTTGCCGATGACAATCGATTTCTGGCTTTCCTTGTTGACGAGAATTCGTGCGTAAATCCGGCGTACGCCGTTTACAACTTCAAATTTCTCGATGTCGACTGTCGTTGAATACGGCAATTCCGCTCCCAACAGCCGGAAAAGTTTTTCGCGAACTAACTCAGCCGCCAAGCTGCGTTCACTGGAGGTGGTGATTTCATCCTTACCATACAGGCGCTCCTGACAGGGAAGCAACTCACTGACGCTAGACAACAGCTGATTGATGCCCGAACCCGTTGCCGCTGCTACGGGAATGATTGCATGTGCCTTGATGCGGTTGTGCACATCCTCGATAAAAGGCAGAAGTTCGTTTTTATTGTAAACATTATCGATTTTGTTGACGGCGATCACCAGATTGGGCACGTGATCCAGCAAGGAGAGAACCGCCTGATCACCGTCCTCGAAGTGCATGGCCTCAATGACCCAGATGACGGCATCGACCCCGGTAATGCTGCGTGAAACACTGCGATTCATCAGGCGGTTCATGATGTTTACGTGCCTGATCTGGAATCCGGGGGTGTCGACAAAAACGAGCTGGGCGTTGTCCCCTGTAAAAATACCGGTAACCGGTTGCCGGGTGGTCTGCGGACGACGTGAGGTAATGCTGATTTTATGACCGACCATCCGGTTAAGCAGAGTCGACTTGCCGACATTGGGACGGCCTAAAATGGCAACGTATCCGGAGCGGTGACCGGGAATATCCGTCATTTCCCGATCGCGAGCGCGTAAGCCTTGCGTGCCGAGTCCTGTTCGGCAGCACGTCGGTTGCTGCCAACGCCCTCGGTTTTCAGCGCCAGCATTTCCACCGCGCATTGCACGTGAAAAGTCTGTGCATGCGCATGTCCTCGGGTATCCAGCAAGGAATAAACAGGCAGCGGCATCCCCCTACCCTGCAGGAGTTCCTGCAGCAGTGTTTTTGCGTCCTTGCCGCATGCATCAGGATTAACTGTCGCAAGACTAGCCGCAAAAAGACGTCGCACCGTAGTACGTGCAGCCTCGAAACCGCCATCCAGCAGTACGGCGCCAATGGCCGCTTCAACAGCGTCCGCTAGGATTGACGGACGTTGAGCACCTCCGCTTTTGATCTCCCCTTCGCCGAGCAGCATGTGCTCGCCAAGACTGCATTCGAGGGCGATTTCATGCAAGGCGTTCTGGTTTACCAGATTCGCCCGCAGGCGGGACAGCTCGCCTTCGCTGCAGTCCGGAAAACGCGAGTACAACTCAAGGGCAATTACACAGTTGAGAACACTGTCACCCAAATACTCCAGGCGTTCATTGTGTGCCGCGCTGCAAGACCTGTGCGTCAGTGCACGGCACAGCAGCTCCGCATTGAAAAAACGGTACCCAATTTTCTCGCTGATGACATCGAGTTTCACGTCGGACGGCAATCGAACGGCGGGATGCGTCTATTTGGAAGTGGGATTGAAATCCATGCACGCGCTGAGATTGTAAAACAGCGGAACACGAGCAGAGTATGGAGCGCTAAACACGACGCTTGAGCCGTATTTTTCGAAGGCTAGATCACTGTAGGAAATGGCTTTGATATGATAGATGCCAGCGCGGTTATTGAATGCAGTATTTATTTCTCCGCGTGGAGCGTTCAGCATTCCGGGTTCTGCAGCCATCGTTTTCATGATTTTCTGGATCGAGTAAAACTCGGCATAAGCCGGACCAATCTTGAATCCCAGCATCAAAAGCGCTACTGCAAAGAATGCAAAAACCATGAATCTCGTCAGAGAAATACCGAGTTGTGCGCGCATGTACACCTCCCGCCAAATATCATCAGTTTATTGAACGACCGATGCGCTTGAGGTCGTCGAAATTCCACCAAATCATAAACGCCTTGCCGACAATGTTGCGCTCCGGCACAAATCCCCAGTACCGGCTGTCGCTGCTGCTGTCCCGATTATCACCCATCAGAAAGTAATAGCTCGCAGGAACTTTGCACCGGAAACCTGAATCATTGTAGGCGCAATTCTCGCGGAAGGGAAAGTGCATTACCCCACCCAGCTGTACTGGCGGGACTTTTGACTGTAGCAGCACCTCATGCTCGTGATCCCCCAGCTTTTCCCTGAATCGCGCGGTCGACACGAAGTTGACTCCTCCATCAAGATAATTGTATTCACCATCAGCATTCAATGGAATTTCCTTTCCATTGATGGTCAGGCGCTTACCGGAGTAAACGATTTCATCACCAGGAACCCCGACGACCCGCTTGATGTAGTCCAGGGACGGATTATCCGGGTATCGGAATACCATGACTTCACCGCGCTGCGGCTCATTGACTTCGATGATGCGGTTATTCGCGACCGGTAGCCGGATGCCATAGGTGAACTTATTGACCAGTATGAAATCACCGACCTGTAAAGTCGGCAACATCGAGCCCGAAGGAATCTTGAACGGCTCGACCAGGAATGAACGCAGCAGGAACACGACCAGGATCACGGGAAAAAAACTGGCGGGATATTCGATCCACCAGGGCTGAGGCACGCCCACCGGACGATGCTTGCGGAAATAGGTCAACTCGGCAAGCCAGACGACGCCGGTAATCACCAAAAGCACGAGCATGATCAGGGCAAAAAACATCGGCTTTCCTGCTATTTTTCAACCTGCAGGATAGCTAGAAAAGCCTCCTGCGGAATTTCGACAGTACCAACCTGTTTCATGCGCTTTTTTCCAGCCTTCTGCTTTTCAAGCAGCTTTTTCTTACGCGTGATGTCTCCGCCATAGCATTTGGCAAGCACGTTCTTGCGAAGCGCTTTGACAGTTTCCCGTGCAATGATGTGTGCTCCTATTGCGGCTTGAACCGCGATGTCGAACATCTGGCGGGGAATCAACTGCCGCATTTTCGCCGCGACTTCGCGGCCGCGGAATTGGGCATTTGCCCTGTGCACGATCAGCGACAACGCATCCACTTTTTCACCGTTGATCAGGATATCCAGTCGCACCAGATCACCGGCCCTGTATTCGAGAAAGTCATAGTCCAGTGAAGCATAGCCCCGGGAAACCGACTTTAATCTGTCAAAAAAATCCATGACAACTTCATTCAGTGGCAACTCATAAGTCAACATGACCTGACGCCCCAGATATTGCATGTTGCGCTGGGTTCCCCGCTTTTCTGTGCACAAAGTCATCACCGGCCCCACGTACTCGCTGGGCACTAGGATGGAAGCCTTGATCATGGGTTCCCGTATTTCGGAGATCTGGCTGAGCTCGGGAAGCCGGGACGGATTTTCTATCTCCGTGATCGTGCCATCGCGTAGAGCCACCTGATAAACGACCGTCGGCGCCGTCGTGATTAGTGACATCCCGTATTCGCGCTCAAGCCTTTCCTGCACGATATCCATATGCAGCAATCCGAGAAAGCCGCAACGGAATCCGAAGCCCAGCGCTTGGGACGACTCGGGCTCGAAACGCAGTGAAGCGTCGTTGAGATGCAGTTTCTCGAGAGCGTCACGCAACGCTTCATATTCATTGGATTCGACAGGATAGAGGCCGGCGAACACCTGCGGCTTGATTTCCTTAAACCCTGGCAATGGCTGACTCGCGGGCCTGTTATGGAGCGTCAGCGTATCGCCCACTTTGGCTGCCTTCAGCTCCTTGATGCCGGCGATGACGAAGCCGACTTCCCCGGCCGCCAGACGTTCCCTCACCTGCGACCTAGGGGTAAAGACACCCACCTGTTCGCACAGGAAGTTGCCTTTCGTAGACATCAACAAAATCCGGTCTTTGGGCTTCAATTCGCCATCGGCAACACGGATCAACATGACAACGCCGACATAATTATCGAACCATGAATCAATGATCAAGGCCTTCAGCGGCGCTTCAGGATCCCCCTTGGGCGGGGGTACCAGCCGCACCAGGTCTTCGAGTACATTCGCGATTCCTTCCCCACTCTTGGCGCTGACCCGGACGGCATCTGCGGCGGGAATACCGATGATGTCCTCGATTTCGGCCGCCACCCGCTCAGGCTCCGCCTGGGGCAAATCCATCTTGTTCAATACCGGAACGACTTCCACACCCTGTTCGATGGCGGTGTAGCAATTGGCTACGGTTTGAGCCTCCACACCCTGGGATGCATCGACCACCAGCAACGCGCCTTCGCAGGCGGCCAGGGATCGCGACACCTCATAGGAAAAATCGACGTGACCCGGCGTATCGATCAGGTTGAGTTGATAGACTTCACCGTTACGTGCCTGATAACTCAATGCGGCAGTTTGCGCTTTGATGGTGATGCCGCGCTCACGTTCGAGATCCATTGAATCCAGCACCTGCGATTCCATTTCGCGTGCGGTCAGCCCCCCGCAAAGCTGGATGAACCGGTCAGCCAGCGTCGATTTGCCATGGTCGATATGGGCGATGATGGAAAAATTGCGGATTCGCTGCATCTGAATACTTCGTGGCCCAGCAAAAAGGGCACCCAGGCTTAGCCGGAGTGCCCCGTTCCGTTAGTAAGTCGGTCTATTTTAACGGATTTTTTGCAACCTTTCAGTATGCACGGCAGAGGCAGTCACTTCAGGTCAGCCGTTGCCTTGTATGCGGAACGGAACATACAGCGAATTACCGCCTCGCCGCACCAGCAAAGCTACAATTCGCCCCTTCTCGAATTCGCCCATCAACTTCTTAAACTGCTCGACGGAGCCGACATCCTGGTTGTTGACGGCAAGAATGACGTCACCGCGGCGGACGCCCGCACGAGCTGCAGCATCTTGAACGTTTTCGACCAACACTCCGCCCTCAACCTTGAGTTCCTTGCGCTGAGCATCACTGAGATCGGACAAAGTCATGCCAAATTGTGCCGCCGGTGGCTGCGACCTCCCACCTCGACCTTGTTGTGCCCGGCCCTCCTCGGGCAGTTCGCCGACGGTGATCTGCATGTCACGCTCAGCCTTATTGCGCCAGATGCGTACCGTCACCATGCTCCCGGGCCTGGTGCCGCCGACAATCCGCGGCAGATCTTCGGATGCCGCAACCGACTTACCGTCAAAGGCTAGTATGACATCTCCGGCTTCTACGCCAGCCTTGTCAGCAGGGCCACCCTTTTCGACCGAGTTCACCAAAGCACCACGCGGTTTACCCAGCCCAAAACCATCGGCAAGTTCCTTGGTCAGCGGTTGTATCACCACGCCTATACGGCCGCGGGTTACCTTTCCAGTTGTACGCAGCTGCTGCGCAATGCCGTTGGCAACGTCGATCGGAATGGCGAATGACAGCCCCATGAAGCCGCCAGTCCTGCTGTAAATCTGCGAATTGATTCCGACAACCTCGCCTTTAAGATTGAACAGCGGTCCGCCGGAATTTCCTGGGTTGACTGCCACATCAGTCTGTATAAACGGGACGAAATTTTCCTGCGGTAACGAGCGGCCTTTTGCGCTGACTATGCCGGCGGTCACGGTGTTCTCGAATCCGAATGGCGATCCGATAGCCACCACCCATTCACCGACTTTCAGCTTTCCGGGATCGCCGACCTTTACGGCGGGAAGATTAGCCGCTGCAATTTTAATCAGCGCCACATCAGTGCGGCGATCGGCCCCTATAACCTTAGCCTTGAACTCGCGCTTGTCGGTCAGGCGCACGGTCACGTCAGAAGCCGAGTCTACGACATGCGCATTAGTCATGATGTAGCCATCCCCGGAAATGATGAAACCGGAACCCAGTGACTGTGACTGGAATTCTCGAGGACCTGGATTGGGACTGAATCGACGAAAAAATTCGTAGAACGGATCGTTCTCGTCCAGTTGCGGCAATTGCCGGGACAGAGCGTTGCGGTTTTTCTGCGTCGTGCTGATATTCACTACAGCGGACCCCTGCTTTTCCACGAGCTCCGTAAAATCAGGCAACTGTGCCGCTGACTGCAACGGCAGCAGTAGACACAGGGCCACAACAAAATATCTAAACATGTCCAACCTTTCCCGGGGATGAAATTGACTTTCGGTATTACGATTATCTCTGGGCAGTAGCCACGGTTTTCAGTTCCAGGGATCTTGCAAACCGCATGACTGTTTCCGCCGGCGTTTCACCAAGGACGACGACCTTATGGCCCGAAATCGAACCACTGTAGATGTGCACTGCGCCTTGATGACGCAGCGTTTCCTTGCGTTCAGGCTTAGTTTCAGGTTCGATAAATATGGACACTGCGGCAAGACCGTCTGAAAACACCAGATGAGAAACCGTACCGTTCTTGCCGGGCATGGAGCGCCTAAGTTCCATGATTTTGCTGAAACCGGGGGGCTTGTTGTTAATGATCCAGCCGGAATCTCCGGAATCACCCGAGGAAAGCGCGGAGCGATCCACCCGCCAGTTCTGTTTGACACTGATGGCGGCATACTTTGACTGCATCAGCTCCCTACGGAAGGCTCCGCCAATCTGCAACGTCGAGAAAGCGAAAGCCTCCAGTGTTTCATTTTTGTCGCTCAAAATGCGAGAACGCAACGGAAGATGTGTATCCAGTTCCGCACAGAATCGGCGTTCGTAACGCAATCCATCATTGGGAAGAAGTGCAAGCCAGCGACATGCCGCTCCGGCTACGCGGTCAAGCGAACCTTTGATTAGGCGATAATGCTGGGCCATCTCCCGCACCTGCGCGATCCGGACCGGAAACTGGCGTGATCCGCGCGGATCAATCAATACGGTTTTGATGCCTGGAAGATAGCAAGTCACCTGATCATTGCTGCGTATGACCTCTCGTGCCGGGCCGTCCAGTGTTTCCAAGCGTTCGAGAACGCCGCCAGCCGGATTGACGAAATGGGCGATGCGTGACGTTTCGGCCTGCCCTCCGTGATGAAACACGAAAGTACCCGTGTAACTGATTTTTCTGCTCGCCTCGGCCATTTTTTCGAGAACGGCCAGCACTTCGTCGGATGAATCGTCTGCCGCCGCGGACCCGGTCCAGAATCCGAGGAATACGATCCACCAAACTTTCATTGCGATTTACCGTTCTATCGAAGCAGCGACGGAAATAGTACGGATATACGGCGCCACACCATGCAGGCTAGTGCTCGGCGAAACACCCTGATGAGCCAGCATGTATTCATTCATTTGCCCGTTGCTCGGTGAGCTGACCAGCTGTATCTCAGCTACTGGAGCAACAGGGGCCGCACTGATCAGTTCGGAAGTCGGGTTAACCACGATGCTCGTTGAGGAAACCATCCAGCCGACTGCAGCTACCGCTGAAATAGAAGCGGCAGCGGACATAGCGTATGTCAGCAAACTGCTGCGTTTTTGACGACGGTGCGGCGCGAGTACAGTGGCTTCGCGGCTCAGCGCTGCAGAAACACCAGCCGAAACATCAAAAGCCGAGGCAGTCTCCCCACGAATCACATCGCCGATCAGATGATAGGCACCCCAACGCTCCCGGACCTCGGGAATGTCGTCCAGTCTGAGTAGTGCCTGATGGGCCTCCAGTTCACTCAGTTCGCCGTCCATCAATGCCGAAATCTTGTCCATATCACCATCTCCTGTCCTTGCTCGTGCCGAGCAAGGGTCTCAACTTGTCCGCAACTGCTTCCCGGGCCCGGAATATCCTAGAGCGGACAGTCCCGACCGGGCATTGCATGACTGCCGCAATTTCCTCGTAATTCAACCCTTCGATTTCCCGAAGGGTCAAAGCCGTCCTCAATTCCTCAGGCAACTCTTGCAGGGTTTGGTTCACGGTTTCACCAACCTGTTTGCTCATCATCTGGTTTTCGGGGGTATTCAAATCCCTTAAGTGCTCCCCGGAATCCAAGGTTGCAGCCTCTTCGGCATCCAGTTCAGTGCTGGTCGGAGCCCGACGGCCGGATGCCACCAGATGATTCTTGGCGGTATTGATGCCGATCCGGTACAACCACGTATAAAACGCACTTTCTCCACGAAAACCCGGTAAAGCCCGGTAGGCCTTGATGAATGCCTCCTGGGTTACATCCTCAACCTCGCCGGGATCGCGTATGAAGCGCGACAGCAACCGACCCAGCTTGCGCTGATATTTGCTGACCAGAAGGTCGAATGCGCGCTTGTCTCCACGTTGCACACGCTCCACCAGCTGCTGATCGACTTCGCGATCGCTCATTTTTCTTGAATCCCTGGCGCCAAGGCCTCGCAGCCCGTTCTGGCGCGGCGAAGTATAACCGCCTGTATCACCGAGCGAAACCGGCACTCATGGCACAATTACAATGACTGGACTACGCCAGATTAGTTCACTGGGGCGTATCTGATACGTCCATTATGTGGCAAATTAAGGTGTTTGCGGCCCGCAGTTGAAGCAGCGGGCAAGCCAGGCATCCAGAGCGCGAAATGCCCATTCGACAGCTAAGGCCAGTAATCCCGCGGGAATCGCTCCTGCCAGCAGCAAGGTATGGTCGTTGACAGCGAGTCCCGCAACGATACGCTCACCGAACCCTCCAGCACCGATGAATGCGGCAACCGTCGCAGTCCCGACATTGATCACAGCTGCGGTCTTGATCCCAGTAAGAATTCCGGGTATTGCCAGCGGGAATTCGATCAGCATCAAGCCTTGACGGGCATCCAGCCCCAGCGCCCGCCCTGCGTCGCGCATGCCCCTGCTAATACCAGTCAGCGCGGTTTCAGTGCTGCGCACAATCGGCAGCAGGGCATACAGGAAAAGCGCCAAGATCGCCGGCGCGGCGCCTATACGGCCGAGTGTTGCAACAAAAAATGCAAGCAGGGCGAGGCTGGGAATGGTCTGCATCAAGCCCGTCAAAGAGAGTATCCAGCGACCGGCACTTGGATGGCGCTGGGCAAGAACTCCCAGCGGTATGCCGCAGGCCACACTGAGCAGCAGCGAAACCAAAACTAGCACGACATGTTGCAGAGTCAGGCGTGGTAAATCCCTGTCAAACAACACTTCCAACAAGGTCGGCCGGGCCGGCGTGCTTGCGATTTGTCCCAGCGACCAATCTTTCGCTACTGCCGCATACCTGCGACCGTCCAATTCCACAGCCGCATTCATCTTGATCATCGCTGCCGGCGGAATGGCTCCATCCAGCCCGCCCAGCGCCTCCCAGGCTCTGGGAAAACGCTGCTGCAAATCGACGCGGAACAGCAGCACCGCGCGATATTCCGGGAAATAGTGCAGATCATCCTGCAAAACCCTCAATCGGGATGAGGAAAGCCTGGGATCAGTGGTGTAGATGTCGATGACATCGACGTGGCCGCGCATCAATGCGTCGTAGGCCAAGCCGTGCTCCAAGGCCAACGGGGACAGATTGTCGAGACGATATCGGTCACGCAGCGCCGGCCAACCGTCCTTGCGATTCAGAAATTCGGCCGTCAGCCCAGCGCGAAAACCTTGCAACTTTCCCAGTTCGGAAATGACGCTCAGATTCTGTGCGCGGGCCTGATCTTCACTGACAGCCAATGCATAAGAATTGCCAAAACCAAGGGGGATTCCCGCCTTCAATCCGTGCAAAGCCAGACGTTGATTTAGTTCAGCCAACGGGGGAACGCGTTGCAGGCCCAGGAGTTCATGGGCGATTGTTCCGGTGTACTCGGGATAGAGATCGATGGCACCGCTTTTCAGCGCTTGGAAAAGTATTGCCGTATTACCCAGCCCAGGCTTGTGTTCAACGGCTATCTCACCGCCCTGCCGAGCCGTGATCGCAATCAATTCCCCGAGGATATAGGACTCGGTGAATCGCTTGGATCCGACCCGTAGCGGCTCTTGGGCGAAAAGCATACACGTTGCGAAAACAAACAGCAGGCCGACACCAAGAACATGCCGGAAAGTGGTCATGGAAGAGAACGCCATCTACGGCTTTCGTGTCTTTGCCTTAAACGAAAATGGTAGCATGGCGTCACCTTCTACTCCGGAAGCCGCGCCCCGCGAAACTGGACCATGCCAGCCCATAACCATGATTTCGAATCGTTCTGGATGCCCTTTACGGCGAACCGCGCATTCCGGGAAAAGCCCAGGCTGCTGGTCGCCGCCAAGGACATGCACTATGTCAGCGATGAAGGTCGCAAAATTCTCGACGGCACTTCCGGGTTATGGTGCGTGAATGCCGGACATTGCCGCCCGCGCATCGTCGAGGCAGTGCAAAAACAGGTGGCCGCAATGGACTATAGTCCGGCGTTCCAGATCGGCCATCCGGATGCTTTTCGTTTGTCCATGCAAGTGGCTGAGCTGGCTCCTGCTGATCTGAACCATGTTTTTTACTGCAATTCGGGTTCGGAAGGCGTAGATACCGCCCTCAAAATCGCACTGTCCTATCACCGGGCACGCGGACAGGGACAGCGCAACGTGCTGATCGGACGCGAGCGCGGCTATCACGGTGCCGGTTTCGGCGGCATATCGATCGGCGGCATTCCTGCCAATCGCAAGGCCTTCGGCAACATGCTGTTTCGCGTTGATCACCTCGCCCATACCCATAATCTTCAGGAAAACGCATTCAGCCGTGGGCAGCCAGGTTGGGGGGCGCATCTGGCGGACGAACTGGAATCAAGGATCATCCCGCTGCATGATGCAGGAAACATAGCGGCAGTGATCGTAGAACCTCTGGCCGGTTCCACGGGCGTGCTGGTCCCCCCCAAAGGCTATCTGGAACGTCTGCGCAGCATTTGCGACAAATATGGTCTGCTGCTGATCTTTGACGAAGTCATCACCGGTTTCGGCCGCACCGGCCCCTGCTTTGCCGCCGATGCGGTCGGCGTGGTGCCCGACATGATGGTAATCGCCAAGGGATTGACCAACGGCACGGTACCGATGGGTGCCGTAATCGTGCGCCGGGACATCTATGAAACCGTCGTCAACAGCGCACCCCCTGGAATGATCGAACTCTTCCATGGCTACACCTATTCGGCGCACCCCCTGGCCACGGCAGCAGCGCTTGCCAGTCTGGATGTCTACAGGGAGGAAGATCTGTTCCGCCGCAGTCAGGAATTGACACCGTATTTTGAAGAAGCCGTGCAATCGTTGCGTGAACTGCCGCACGTCATTGACGTGCGCAACATGGGCATGGTCGCTGGCATTGAACTCGAATCATTGCCCGGCTCACCAGGCTCCCGCGCTTTCGATGTATTCCAGCGCTGTTTCGACGACGGAGTGCTGATCCGGACAACCGGGGACATCATCGCGCTATCGCCGCCGCTGATCATTAGCATGTCACAAATCGACGAACTGGTCGGAAAACTGGCCGATGTTTTGCGTGCCACTGCCGCAAACAGATGAAAACTTTCCAAATCAAATACTTGACTAAATTCTCTGAATTTCACGTAACCCCAGTTTGACCAGGCAGTGGTCCAGCCACTCGGCAGTCAGTTTTTCCTGGGTGGAATTCTGCTTCAGCCGCTGATCGAGTGCTTTCCAGTCCACGCAGTCCAGCGGCTGATCCTGGTTGAAACATGAAAATACGAAACTGGTTTTTCCGGTTTCCGGGTCGATATGAGGCTGAAGGCACTGTGCGCACACCTCCTTCATCATGCACTGCATTGGCGAATTTATCGATCCGATGGCGTGATGATCTGACTTGAGATACGACTTAAGATCGTCATGTCTTGCACGGGCCACTGCGGCCATCATCCGGTCGGAACCAATCGCGATGATGCGATCAGCATTTTTGAAAGGAATGGCCTGATCGCCCAACTCTCCTGCAGCATAGGCTTTCATTGATTGCACAATATTGCCGACAAAACATCGATCACCGGGCCGTGAAGGCACAAATCCCGGCTCCTCATCACAACACCAGACCACGACGTCGCTAGCCGCCTCAATGTCTTCTATGCGGTAGCGGTCGATCATGCGCTTGTATCCAGCGAAATAGAGTACGCGCGAACCCGCTTTGCGCATGGCCTGACCGATTGAAAACAGCACGGCATTGCCCAAGCCGCCGCCGACCAGCACTACAGTTTCATCACGGGGAATCTCGGTTGGAGTGCCGGTCGGCCCCATCAAAACGACGGGTTCTCCGGGTTTGAGTTCAACACAAAGATCACTCGAACCACCCATTTCCAGGACGATGGTCGACAACAGACCCCGCTCAGGATCCACCGCAGCTCCGGTCAACGCCAACCCTTCCATCGCCAGTGTGCTGCCTTCGGTTTTTGGTGCCAGCGATTCGAAATTCTGCAACCGGTAGAACTGTCCCGGTCGGAAATATTTCGCAGCCAGCGGCGCATCCAGCACGATCTCGACGATTTTCGGAGTCAGCCGTTTGATTTCATGAACTGAGGCCCGCAGGCCCTTGCCCATGGCGGCAATGAAATCCGTGTCGCTGACCGGTGCCGCAGGCTTGATGTTTTCCAGCACGCGGCTGATCACCGAGTACCCCTGCTTGGCACTGCCGATGGCCTTGACCACGTTGCCGAAGAAGGAAGGATGCAAATCACCAAAATAGCTCAGGAAACGCCCGTCCTGCCTTCTCGACAACAGCACATTGATTTCATTCGGCTTCGAAATCGATTTTTCGACCTTGATCGGGGTGCCGTTGCTGTCACAAGCGCGGAAATAACGTCCGTCAAGAACGAAATTAGCGGCGTCTTCCCGGGCCAGAACGGTGTTAGGCTGAGTTCCTGCCGCAATCAGAACTGTCCGCGCGGGCAAAACCTGCTGCCCCGTTGCACTCCAGCTGCCATCATCATTTATGGACTGGACTGCAACCTTTAGGGCGCTAGCGTGTCCGTGTCGATCAACCTCGATCGCTAGCGGCGTCAGGCATTCGGCAAACACAATGCCTTCTTCCAGTGCCTTGTGTATCTCTTCATGATTCAGGGTGTAAGACGGACTGTCGATGAGTCTCTTGCGATAGGCGATGGTCGCGCCCCCCCAGGACTGCAGCATTTGCAGAATCCGGGGTTCCCTCATTTCCTTATTGGCCGCAATTCGTTCCGCCCGGATTGCTCTGGCGTGCCTTATGAAATCATCGGCGATTTCACGTTCTTCTTCGTTCCAAGTGATGAGGGCCGCCGCCTCTCCATGTTCGCGCGCTAGTCGTTCATAGCGAAGCAGGAATTTTTCGACCTGCAACGGATAGTAGGCTAGGGATTCGGTCGCAGCATCAATGGCAGTCAAACCACCACCGATCACCACAACGGGCAACCGCAACTGCATATTGGCAATAGAATCGGTTTTGGCGGCCCCGGTCAACTGCAAAGCCATCAGGAAATCGGAAGCTGTACGTACGCCGCGAGCCAATCCGTTGGGAAGATCAAGAACGGTCGGCCGGCCGGCACCTAAAGCCAGCGCAATGTGGTCAAATCCCGCATCAAAAGCCTGTTCGGCGGATAGCGTCCCGCCAAAACGCACGCCGCCGAACAAAGCAAAGCGTTCCCGCCGCTCCAGAAGCAGGCGGATGATCTTCAGGAAGTTCTTGTCCCAGCGAACGGTGATTCCATATTCGGCAACGCCACCGAAACCAGCCATGATGCGCTGGTCAAGGGGTTCATACAGTTCCTGCACGTTGCGGATCGGCTTGAAGGCTACTGCTTTGTCGGTAACCTCAGTGCCGGACAACTCTGCTGGCAACGGCTCGATTTTAAGTCCATCAATCCCGATTACCGTGTGGCCGTCATTTAGCAGGAAATGGGCCAGTGAAAAGCCTGCCGGCCCCATGCCGGCAACCAATACCCGTTTACCTGTTGGTGCCCCGGGATAAGGATGTCGCAGGTTCAGCGGATTCCAGCGGGTCAGCAGACTATAGATTTCAAAACCCCAGGGCAGTTCCAGCACATCCTTAAGCGTACGGGTTTCAGCCTGCGGAATATTGACGGGCTCCTGCTTCTGGTAAATGCAGGCTTTCATGCAATCGTTGCAGATGCGATGTCCGGTAGCGACCGCCATCGGATTGTCGATTGCGATGATCGCAAGCGCACCGATTGCAAGACCTTCAGTCTTGGCCTTGTGAAATTCGGAGATTTTTTCTTCCAGCGGGCAACCTGCCAGAGTGATTCCAAACGGTGATTTCTTGAAAGATTGCACACCGCGTCCATTGGCGCCTTTTTCCAGCAAACCTTTCGAGCAGGAATCCTTGCCTTGCTCATGACACCAAATGCAGTAATTCGCCTCGTCCAGCGCTCCTGTCAGATCGGTGCCACGATCAGTCAACTTGAAACCTTGACGCTGCCGTAAGCGGCTCTCTTCGAAGCGATGCACCGCATATCCCGCTTCGACTGACCTGCTAGTAGGGACCAAATTTCCGGGATCCAGTTTGTGAGGGGACTTGAACAGCACACCGGCATGGTGGCGCGCCCGGCCCGCTTCTGTATGCGCAGCCCATGCCGCGTACTGGAGTGCAAGTTCCAGGCCTTCCGCATTCAACTGCTCATCCTGCTGCCAGCGCAGTATATGGCGTGCAAACGCAAGTTCGGACAGGGGTTCGTCGAACAGCAGCTCAAGTTGTTTCCCGAGTTTTTCACCATCGAGGGTCGCTGCGGCTTCCGCCTTGAATTTGTGCATGGCCTTGCGTTGTACAAATAAACGCTTGACGTTGTATAGGGGTGCCAATTCGTGGTGACTCATCGAAAGCGCACGAACCTCGGATTCGATGCCGAATAGACGGGCAACGAACTCGTCAAGATGGGGGGCCAGCGCCAGCAAAAGCTTTGATTCTGCCTTCGGCGGCAGGGCATCCGGGGTTTGGCGCGCGCTCACAAGGCCATCGTGCAAATCGGCATCCTTCGCTGCCAACTCACGCAAAAAAGCATTATCCAGACGCAGCAGGCCATCACGCTGGTAAAGGTCGGAAAACGTCAAAGAAAAAGCAAGTTGCATGGTTACCGGATCGATGAGCAAAGATGAAAAAGACGTTGGGAAAGCGCGTAAATTATAGCAATGCTATGCTCGCATTCTGTACATCATCATGACATTTAATTAGCATGAGCGGTAATAAGCTTGATCCGGAATTTCTGATTCGGCATGACCCTGCACGCACCGACTTACCAAGAGCGCATCAAAGATGATGCACACCTCGCGGAAAGCACTAGTCTGGATGTTGCTGTCGCTGATGGCAGCAATACTGCTTTATGCCACTTTTCGCGGCTATCTAAGTACCGAATTGCTGCTCGGATTTTCAAGTACCTTTATTTGCTGAAAATTCAACCGGCCA
>JAYOED010000029.1:0-4225 GCA_038106575.1 Burkholderiales bacterium | reverse complement strand
GGCCAGCTCAGCTGCAGCAATGACATTAGAGATAACCATCGCTACTGTCATCGGACCGACCCCACCGGGAACCGGGGTAATCCAGCCTGCACAACCGCTTGCCGCATCGTAGTCGACATCTCCGCACAACTTGCCATCAGAGGTACGATTAATGCCAACATCAATGACGGCGGCGCCCGGCTTGATCATGTCAGCCGTCACCATGCACGGCTTGCCAACTGCGGCGACCAGAATATCCGCTCCCCTGGTATAGGACGCTAGATCAGCGGTTTGTGAGTGGCAAATCGTGACCGTGGCATTACGCTGAAGCAGCATCAGCGCCGCAGGTTTTCCGACAATACTGCTGCGACCGATGACTACCGCATGTTTACCCGCTATTGGCACACCTGCCTTCTCCAGCATGGCCATCACCCCAGAAGGCGTGCAAGGCGCAAGCAGCGCATGATCGTCAAGCAGCGCACCCAGGTTACGCCAATTGAAACCATCCACATCCTTCGCGGGATCAATACGTTGCATAACTCTCATGGCGTTCATGTGATCAGGAAGAGGCAGCTGCACCAGAATGCCATGCACCCGTGAATCCGTATTTAAAGCGTCGATCCGCCGGAGAAGCTCCTCTTCTTGCGTCGTCGCAGGAAGATGCGTGTCGAACGCATTCACACCCGCATCGCGGCACGCCTTGCTTTTGCTGCGCACATAAACGGCAGATGCCGGATCGTCGCCAATCAGCAGTACGGCAAGACCTGGCGGCCGTCCCTGCCGCGTGAGTTGCTCGGCGCGACCGCGAAGCTCACGAAGCAACTCACGCGCCATCATCTTTCCGTCAATGATCTTTGCATTCATCGATGTTGCCACCGCCATATATCCGCTGCCAGAAGCCCTCTGATTAGGGATTTCCGGCAGCGTTGCCCGCTGCGGATTTTTCGATTATCTGGAAAAAGATTTCATCATCCCTGATCATGCCCAATTCACTGCGAGCCCTCTCCTCCAAGGCCCCCAGTCCCTGCTTGAGATCACGCACTTCCGCGTCGAGCGCACTGTTGCGCGCCTGCGCCCAGTCATTGGATCGGCGCTGCACGTCAATCTGACGCTCCATTTCCATTACCCTGAACATGCCGCCCCTGCCCAGCCAAAGCGGATACTGAATCAACAGGATCAAAATCAGGAGCCCGAACACAAGCGGACGCATGGCCGGAGTCAATTTGGCGGATCCGCCCGGAAACCCGGGTTAGCGAATCTGATAAAAAGCACTGCGTCCGGGAAAACTTGCTGTATCGCCAAGATCCTCTTCAATGCGAAGCAACTGGTTGTATTTTGCCAGTCGATCGCTTCTTGACAAGGAGCCGGTCTTGATTTGCATGGCATTAGTGGCCACCGCAATATCGGCAATGGTCGTATCTTCGGTTTCACCTGAACGATGGGAAATCACTGCGGTGTAACTTGCACGCTTGGCCAGTTCTATGGCCGCCAGGGTTTCGGTCAGCGTGCCGATCTGGTTGACCTTGATCAGGATTGAATTCGCAACACCCTGTTCGATGCCTTTCTTGAGGTATTGCGTATTGGTGACAAACAGGTCGTCACCCACCAGTTGAACACGGTTACCCAGCTTTTCTGTCAGTATCTTCCAGCCATCCCAGTCGTTTTCTGCCATGCCGTCTTCGATGCTAACAATGGGATATTTGTCGACCCAGTCGGCAAGGTAATCGGCGAATTCCGGAGCTTTCAGGCTCAACCCCTCTGAGCTGAGCGTATATTCCCCATCCTCAAAAAATTCTGAACTGGCGCAATCGAGGGCAAGTGCAACATCTCCGCCAGGTTGATAGCCCGCAGCCTCGATAGCTTCCAAAATCGCCTTAATTGCAGCTTCGTGCTTGGGCAGGCGTGGAGCAAAACCGCCCTCGTCACCAACTGCGGTCGCAAGACCGCGATCATGCAACAGTTTACGCAGCGCCTGAAAAACCTCTGCACCGCAGCGCAAGGCCTCCCTGAAGCTCTTCATTCCCAATGGAACAATCATGAATTCCTGCATATCCAGGCCGTTGTTGGCATGTGCGCCGCCGTTGATGACATTCATCATCGGCACAGGCATCGCCATTGCCCCGGCACCCCCGAGGTAGCGGTGCAGAGGCAATCCGGACTCATCCGCAGCTGCTCGTGCCACCGCCATGGAAACAGCCAGAAGCGCGTTGGCCCCTAGGCGTGACTTGTTTTCCGTACCGTCAAGGTCGATCAGGGTGCGGTCGACAAATGACTGTTCAGTGGCGTCGACACCAATCACGGATTCGCATATTTCAGTATTGATATGCTCGACCGCCTTGAGTACGCCTTTGCCACCATAGCGAGCCGCATCCCCGTCACGGAGTTCAATTGCCTCCCTGCTGCCGGTAGATGCCCCCGAAGGAACAGCCGCGCGACCAAGAATCCCGGATTCAAGTAGAACGTCAGCCTCAATAGTGGGATTGCCGCGTGAATCGAGAATTTCCCTGCCAATGACATCAACAATTGCACTCATTTCTAGTTCCTGAAAAAAATCTGCTGGGATTACATTCGGTCTTCCGCAAAACCTTCGCGCTTGACCAGGGCATCAAGCCCGATCAGAGTCTTGAGTAATGACTTCATGTGCTTCAGGGGCCATGCATTTGGTCCGTCAGATAATGCTTTTTCAGGCTGCGGATGCGTTTCCATGAAAAGGCCGGATATGCCGCTTGCAACAGCGGCTCTCGCAAGAACAGGCACAAATTCCCGTTGCCCCCCGCTGCTCGTTCCCTGGCCGCCAGGCAACTGAACCGAGTGCGTTGCATCGAAGACTACCGGACATCCTGTACGACGCATGATTATCAACGAACGCATATCTGAAACGAGATGGTTGTAGCCGAAACTGGCGCCTCGTTCGCAGACCATGATGTTGTCTGTCCCGCTTGCACTGCGCGCCTTGTCTACAACGTTGATCATGTCTCCGGGTGCCAGAAACTGCCCTTTTTTGATATTGATGGGCTTACCGGAAGATGCAGCGGCGCAGATGAAATCCGTCTGCCGGCAAAGGAAAGCCGGCGTCTGAAGCACATCCACGGCGGCCGCAGCCTGCTGGATGTCTTCAACAGCATGGACGTCGGTCAGCACCGGTACTCCGATCGTCTTACGGACGTCAGTGAGGATTTCCAGTCCCTTGTCCATACCCAGTCCACGAAATGATTTGATCGAGCTGCGGTTGGCCTTGTCGTAAGAGGACTTGTAAATGAACGGGATCTCGAGTGCTGCGCAGACATGCTTGAGTTCCCCCGCTGTGTCCAGAGCCATTTGTCGGGACTCTACGACGCAAGGCCCTGCAATCAGGAATATTGGCCGGTCGAGGCCGATTTCAAATCCACAAAGTTTCATGCCTAGTCCGTGAGCGCTTAAGCGTTGCCGGCGGCAAATGATGTGACTGCCGCATGCAATGGAGCAGTGCCGCCTTTGCGCTGACCGGGATGACCAGAAGCGTTTTTCAGGGCTGCTTCGATAAATGACTTGAACAGCGGGTGACCGCCGCGTGGTGTCGAAGTAAATTCGGGGTGGAACTGGCAGCCTACAAACCAGGGATGATCCGCGAGCTCAACCATTTCACACAAGTCGCCGCTCAAGGAACGCCCGCTGAGCGTCAATCCGGATTTTTCCAATCGCGAAAGATAATGGTTATTGACCTCATAGCGATGACGATGCCGCTCTACAATACTTTCCGAAGCATATATGCCCCGAGCGAGCGTCCCGGTTTCGAGGCGGCATTCCTGTCCACCCAGACGCATGGTTCCCCCAAGATCGGATTTCGCGTCACGTCTCTCGACGCGTCCGTCCCTGTCTTGCCATTCAGTGATCAGCGCCACCACCGGGTGTGGCGTTTCCGGGTTGAATTCCGTGCTGTGAGCGTCTGCGAGGCCGGTAACATGACGCGCGAATTCGATCACGGCAAGCTGCATGCCCAGACAAATGCCCAGATACGGGATCATATGTTCCCGGGCATAGCGAATTGCCAGTATTTTTCCTTCAACTCCCCGCTTGCCGAAGCCACCGGGCACCAGAACGGCGTCCATACTTCCAAGGCAACCCGTACCGCCGGCCTCGATGCTCTCGGAATCAACGTAATGAATGTGTATTTTCGATTCGGTGTGTATGCCGGCATGTATCAGTGCTTCCGATAGCGATTTATAGGATTCGGTAAGGTCGACATATTTACCCACCAAGGCAATAT
>JAYOED010000120.1:0-4087 GCA_038106575.1 Burkholderiales bacterium | reverse complement strand
TCCTTGAACGGCGGGACATCATGGGGTGCGCGCAAACCGGAACCGGAAAAACCGCTGGTTTTACGTTACCCATGCTGCAGTTACTGGCACCGTATGCCAATTCCAGCCCCTCCCCCGCACGCCATCCAGTACGCGCACTGGTGTTGACGCCGACCCGGGAACTGGCAGCGCAGGTTGCAGACAGCGTACGTGGCTACGGCAAACATCTCAAACTGCGCTCCACTGTCGTCTACGGCGGGGTGGATATGCCGCCCCAGACCAAAGCACTTCGCGAAGGCGTGGATATCCTGGTCGCCACACCCGGACGCCTGCTCGACCATGTCCAGCAGAAAAGCGTTTCGCTCGGCCAGGTCGAGATCCTTGTCCTCGACGAAGCCGACCGCATGCTCGACATGGGCTTTCTTCCGGATATCCGCCGTATCCTGGCGCTACTGCCGGCACAGCGGCAAAGCCTGCTGTTTTCGGCCACTTTTTCCGATGACATCAAGAAACTCGCCGGCCAGATGCTGCGCAGCCCGCTGATGGTAGAAGTAGCCCGTCGCAATGCACCTGCCGATCTTGTCGAGCATCAGGTCTATGAAGTTCTGGCGATACGCAAACGCGCACTTCTGGCCGGACTGATTCGTTCCCGCGACATGAGGCAGGTTTTGGTATTCGTGCGCATGAAGCGCGATTGCAACAAGCTGGCGCGCGAACTGGTTCGTGACGGCATCAACGCCACCGCGATCCACAGTGACCGAACCCAAGCCGAGCGCGAACAGGCCTTGAGCGATTTCAAGGAAGGACGCGCCACGGCACTGGTTGCGACCGACATCGCCGCGCGGGGTATCGACATCGCGCAATTGCCATTCGTAATTAACTACGAACTGCCCTACACGCCGGAAGACTATGTGCATCGCATCGGACGCACCGGACGTGCAGGCATGCCCGGTGAAGCCATCTCGCTGGTCTGCGAAGACGAACACCGTCTGCTGGTCGATATCGAAAAGCTGCTAAAGCGCTCCATACCCCGCAAGCCGGGGGATGAATTCATGCCTTCACGCGGAGAACGCGGTCAGCGCCGGGAATCACAAAGACACGCGCCCCCCGCTCCTTCTCCGATCCCACCGGTTTCGGCGCACAGCGCAAAATCCGATGACGGCTTCGACTTCAGCAAGCCTTATGAGCCATCCTCGGCAACCAAAGCACCTGCTGCTTCCGCCAAGCTCTCTTCCATCAGGGGGCGCACCTCGCGCCCGACCGCTGCATTGCTTGGTGGTTTGCCGCCACCAGCCAAATCCGCAAAATAACGCTGGTGATTCGCATTAAACGATGCGTGGCAGCGATTCCGCTGCGACTATAATTTTCCCATTTCTTCTTTAGACAGGCGAGATCCCTTGACACAGATAAAAATGATTTCCCCCGGAGTACTGCAAAGTGCCCTGCACGATGGTCGCGAAATCGCACTGCTCGACGTACGCGAGGATGGTGAATTCGGCGAAGGTCACCTACTTTTTGCAACACCGTTGCCCTACAGCAGGCTGGAACTCGGCATCGGTGCACTGGTACCTCGCAAGAGCGCCCGTATTGTCCTCTGTGACAGCGGTGACAGTGACGTCGCCCAGTGCGCTGCCGAACGCCTGCTTGCACAGGGTTACACCGACATTTCCCTGCTGGAAGGCGGCACCCGGGGCTGGGAAGCGGCAGGGCATGTCCTGTTCAAGGGTGTCAATGTGCCCAGCAAGCTGTTCGGTGAAATGGTTGAACATGCCTACAACACACCGCGCATCACCGCCGGTGACCTCGCGCGCATGCGCGAAAACGGCGAAGACTTCGCGCTGTTCGACGGAAGGCCACTGCACGAGCATCACAAGATGACCATCCCCGGCAGCACCTGCTGCCCCAATGCTGAACTGCCTTACCGGATAGCCAGCATGGTAAGGAATCCAAAAACCAAGATCATCATCAACTGCGCTGGGCGCACCCGTTCAATCCTCGGCGCCCAGACGCTAATCAATTTTGGCATTCCCAACGCCGTCTACGCTCTGGAAAACGGTACACAGGGCTGGTACCTTTCTGACCGCAAGCTGGAATACGGATCATCAGCGAGTTATCCCGAAACCGTCGATGCCGCACAACTTCCGGCGCAACAGGAAGCGGCGCGCAAACTTGCGCAGCGGTTCGGCGTGCGCACGGCAACTGCCACAGAAGTGACTCAATGGTTCGATGATGACAGCCGTACTACCTATCTTTGCGATGTACGTACGCCTGAAGAATTCAAGGCCGGCAGCATAGCCGGCGCCCAGCATACCCCTGGCGGACAGCTGATCCAGGCGACCGACCAGTGGGTCGGGGTTCGTCATGCACGCATCGTGCTTTTCGATGGCGGAGACATGGTGCGTGCCCCCGTTGTCGCCAGCTGGCTCATCCAGCTCGGTTGCGATGCCTGTGTGCTTGAAAGCGGCGCCAAAGCCAGAGTCTTGGCACCCACCCCCGTAACCCGGTCAACGCCGGCTTTGGCCGAAATCGAAGCAAAGGAAGTCCAGCAATTGCTTTCCTCGAAATCTTGCACCGTCCTTGATCTGGGACCAAGCATGCGTTACCGCAAATCGCATATTCCGGGAAGTCGCTGGAGCATACGCTCGAAAATCACCCGCGATGCCAAAGATGCCAAACTGCCGGTCGTGCTGGTCGCTGACGAAGCTGGGATCGCCCAGCTTGCCGCCATCGACCTGCAGAAAGCCGGCATCACCAATCTGCGCGTGCTACGCGGCGGCCTCCCGGCATGGACTGCCGCAGGACTGCCGATGGCCGAATCGGCCAACATTCCCGCTGACAGTGAATGCATCGACTACCTGTTTTTCGTTCATGACCGCCACGCCGGAAACCGTGAGGCGATGAAACAATACCTGGCCTGGGAAACCGGATTGATGAAGCAAATCGGTGAACAGGACAAGTCGGTATTTCAGCTGCCCGGGCACTGAGGAGCTAGATTGATGCGTGAAATAATGAATTAAATCAAATAGTTATTTACTACGCGAGGACTGATTCTCACGAACCCTTGCGCAGGCCGAGAGTGCCAACCAAAGTCTCCACCTCCTTGGCATAACCACCCACCGCGGCCTGCGTCTTTGCGGAATCAAGGAAATTCCACACCCACAGATTGCGCGCAAGATCAGCCTTCCATTCGTCCTGTTCGGCCAGCTGCGCAAAACGACGTTCCCAGAACATTGTCGCAGCCTGCTCCATGCCCTTCGGACCGATTATCGTACGGAAATTGGTCATCGTACCCTTGATACCCTGCTCTTCCCAGGTTGGTACCTGCGACAGCGCTCCGGGTAATCTCCGTGGCGCAGACACCGCCACGGTGCGCAGGCGCCCACCCTGCACATGCGGCACCACCGCCGAGACCGCCGTAGCCACTGCATCAACATGGCCGCCGAGCAGCGCGGTAATGGAGTTGGCGCTGCCTTTGAACGCCACAAACCGGACGCGCCGTGGATCAATGCCTGCACGCTGCAGGGCCAGCGCCGCCGACAGGTGATTCGCGCCACCAATCGAAGTCGACACGCCGATCGCTATCGACCCTGGATCCTGCTGCAATCTGGAAATAAGGTCGCGACCGCTGGCGATCTGTGAGTCGGCATGGACTGACAGGGCAAAATATTCGTCGAACAGCGTGGCCACCCAGTTAAAATCGGTACGGGCATGCGGGCTGCGGCCGATGGCACGGCTGATCAGCACATTGAGGTTGCCGATCATCAGGTAATGGCCGTTGCCGGCATGCTGGTTTAGGTAATTCCAGGCAATGAGGTTGCCTCCGCCCGGTTTGTTGACGACAGTTACCGCACCGTCGAATATGCCCTGCGCCTGCCAGAGGCGCTGGATCGCGCGCGCTGTCTTGTCTGGAGCAGCACCCGGCGCAGTGCCGACGATCAACTCAAGTGTCCGGTCGGGCTTCCAGCCCGGGGACTGCGAAACGGCGTTGCTGCACACCAGACCCAGCAATGTGGCGGACAAAAAGACCATGCGGCATGACTGTACTGCAGCTTGCATATAGTCTCCCTGAAGAACTTTTATCAGTTTCTCTCAATATAGCAAAGCAGCA
>JAYOED010000119.1:0-4101 GCA_038106575.1 Burkholderiales bacterium | reverse complement strand
CCACGTTCTTGGCCCAGGCCTGCCCGCGATTCGACCACCACGTGTATTGCTCGGGCCGCTTGTCGATATTGCGAAACACATCGACCCATCCAAGCCGGTCAAAAACCATGGTCAGCCATTCGCGTTCCTCTGGAAGAAAGCCAGAATTTTTTCGGTTGCCGCGCCAGTTTTTCAGATCAATTTCTCGATGCGCAATATTCCAGTCTCCGCACAGCACGACCTCACGCCCCGACGACTTCAACCGCTTGAGGTGGGGATAGAACTTCTCCATGAAACTGAATTTGGCCTGTTGCCGGTGATCGCCACTGGAGCCTGACGGCAGATACAACGAGATCACGGACAATTTGCCGAAGTCGGCCCGAAGATAACGCCCCTCGACGTCGATTTCGGCGATGCCCAGCCCCGCGGATATTTTGTCAGGGGCACACTTCGAGTAGATGCCGACACCGCTGTACCCCTTTTTCTCGGCATAATGAAAATGGCCTTGATAGCCAGTAGGTGCCAACAGTTCACGGGTCATGTCCGCAGCCTGGGCCTTGATTTCCTGAACGCAGACCACATCGGCACGCTGGTGCGGTAACCATTCAAGCAGTCCCTTGCGGGCCGCGGAGCGGATACCGTTCAGATTCAGGGTTATAATTTTCACTGGTTCAAAATCTAGGCAATAAATACATGAGCCCGCTTCACCTGCGTGCTCACAGATTGACAAGCAGACATGGCCGCCAGCTTTCGACAGGAATTCATCCGTTTCGCCATCGACACAAAGGTATTGCTGTTCGGTGAATTCAAGACTAAGGCCGGACGCTTGTCTCCCTATTTTTTCAATGCCGGTTTGTTCTGTGACGGCAAAACGCTGCGGCAGCTTGCTCAATTCTACGCGAAAGCGATTTCTGCGGCCGATGTGCCGTTTGACATGTTGTTCGGCCCCGCCTACAAAGGCATACCTCTGGTCTCCGCAGTAGCCATCGCCCTTGCCGAAGCAGGGCGCAATGTGGCGTTCAGCTACAATCGCAAGGAAGCCAAGGACCACGGCGAAGGCGGAAGCGTGATTGGTGCGCCCATTGCCGGACGGACACTGATCGTTGACGACGTGATATCCGCTGGCACTTCGGTGCGCGAATCGGTCGCGCTAATCCGTTCTGCGGGAGCCGTTCCCACCGGCGTCCTGATCGCGCTTGACCGCATGGAACGAGGCTCTGCCGAACTATCGGCAACCCAGGAGGTCGTGCAACTGTACAGGATGCCTGTGATAAGTATCGCCACTCTAGACGACCTGATCGTATATCTCGGCAACGAAAAACACATGACTGCTCAGCTTGATGCTGTTGCGAATTACCGGAAACAATACGGGGTGAAAAATGCTTGATCGTTCAATAGACTTCTAGATCCTAGGCGCTGCATTGTTTGCTTTAGCTGTGCTGCCGGCAATTCCGGATTCTGCTGCGCAGAAAATCTTCTGCTGGAAAGATAAATCCGGAAAGGAAGGGGACTGTGGAGACCGGGCGCCTCCGAAGCTTAGGGAAAACAAGGCAAAAGTTCTCGACCGCCGCGGCCTTGCTCGCGAGACTGTAGTCGCCGCGAAAGAAGAGGCCCGACCAAAGAAAAAGGAAGTGAAGACAGCCGCCCTGCAAGCCGAAGAAAAACGCAGGATTAATGAGCATCGCCGGTAGGATTCATTCGGCGAGTTTGCGCCGCAAAATCTCGTTGACCTGCTGAGGATTGGCCTTCCCGCGTGAGGCCTTCATCACCTGCCCCACCAGTGAATTGAAGGCTTTCTCCTTGCCAGCTTTGAAGTCGGCGACCTGCGTCGCATTGGTAGCGATCACTTGATCGACGATTTTTTCGATTTTTCCGGCGTCTGAAATCTGCTTCAGTTCCTTCCGCGCAATGACCTCATCTGCATCGCCTTCTCCGGACCACATCGCATCAAAAACGTCTTTCGCAATTTTTCCGGAAATCGTGCCATCGGCAATGCGATTGACAAGCCCGCGCAACTGAACCGCTTTCACGCGGCTTTTCGAAATTTCGAGTGCCCCCTCATTTAGCCTTGCACTCAATGCGCCATTGATCCAGTTGGCACACAGCTTTCCGGTTTTAGCATCAGCGCCGGCAGCCGCGATTTCAAAGTAATCTGCCAGTTCGCGGTCGACAGTCAGTAGTCCTGCATCGTATGGCGTCAGGCCATAGCTGGAGCAGAATGTTTCCTGGCGCACCTGGGGTAGCGGCGGCATCGCGGCCCGCACCGCATCCAAACGCTCCTGAGTAACCTCAAGGGGAAGCAGATCAGGATCTGGGAAGTAGCGATAGTCATGCGCATCTTCCTTAGTGCGCATCATCCGCGTTTCACCCGTGTCCGAATCAAACAGCACCGTCGCCTGCTGAATCTGACGACCCTCTTCCAGCTCGTTGATCTGCCACTGCACTTCGTATTCAATCGCCTGCTGGAGGAAACGGAAACTATTGAGGTTCTTGATCTCGCGACGGGTTCCGAATTCCTTGGCACCGGCCTGCCGCACCGACACGTTGGCATCACAGCGGAAAGAGCCTTCCTGCATGTTTCCGTCACAGATGTCGATCCAGCGCACCAGGGCGTGCAGCGCCTTGGCATAGTTCACCGCCTCTTCCGCCGAGCGCATATCGGGCTCGGTCACGATCTCCAGCAGCGGTGTGCCAGCCCGGTTGAGGTCAATACCGGTGCGGCCGTGGAAATCCTCGTGCAGAGACTTGCCCGCATCTTCCTCAAGATGGGCCCGCGTCAAACGGACGGTTTTTTCGGTATCACCGACCTGTATAGTGATCGAACCGCCCTCGACGATCGGCAGTTCATACTGGCTGATCTGATAACCCTTGGGCAGGTCGGGGTAGAAATAATTCTTGCGCGCGAACACCGAAGGCGAATTGATTTTAGCTCCTACCGCTATGCCGAAACGGATCGCGCGTTCGACCGCGCCCTCATTGAGCACCGGCAACACGCCAGGGAGCGCTATATCGACACCGCAGGCCTGGGTGTTCGGCTCACTGCCGAACGCCGTTGCCGCGCCCGAAAAAATCTTTGACACGGTCGACAGCTGGGCGTGGGTTTCCAAGCCGATGACCACTTCCCAGCGCATGATCAGCCCACCCCCGGAGGCGCCCGCAGGTGCCAGTCAGTCGCCTGCTGGTACTGGTGGGCGACATTGAGCATGCGCGCTTCATCAAAATAATTACCGATGATCTGCAACCCCACTGGCAGGCCACCTTCGTCAAAACCACAGGGTATGGACATCCCGGGCAGTCCAGCCAGATTCACTGCGATGGTATAAATGTCCGACAAGTACATCTGCACCGGGTCCGCGCTTTTCTCCCCCAGCCTGAAGGCCGTGGTGGGGCTAGTCGGTCCCATAATCAAATCACACTGCTTGAAAGCTTCGGTGAAATCCAGGGCAATTAAACGCCTAAGCTTCTGGGCGTGGATGTAGTAGGCATCGTAATAACCGTGCGACAGCACGTAGGTGCCGATCAGGATACGGCGCCGGACTTCAGCGCCGAAACCCTCGGCACGCGTACGCTTGTACATGTCTATTAGGTCAGCATAGTCTACGGCGCTATGCCCGTAGCGCACGCCATCGTATCGCGACAAGTTGCTGGAGGCCTCAGCAGGTGCCAGCACGTAATAAACGGGTACTGACAGCTGCATGTTGGGCAGGCCGATTTCCACGACTGTCGCACCGAGCTTGCGGTATTCAGCGACTGCCTCATCGACCGCGCGCTGGACATCCGGCGCCAGTCCCGCTGCAAAAAATTCCCTGGGCAAGCCGATGCGCAGACCGGATACCGGCCGCGCCAATTCCCGGTTGTAATCCTCGAAGGGTCGCACCAGGCTGGTTGAATCGCGCGGATCGTGTCCCGCCATCACGTTGAGCAGCAGTCCGAGATCTTCGGCGGTGTGCGCCATCGGTCCGGCCTGATCCAGGCTGGAAGCAAACGCGATCATACCGTAGCGCGAAACAAGACCGTATGTCGGCTTCAGTCCGCAGATGCCGGTCAGTGACGCAGGCTGACGGATGGAGCCCCCCGTATCGGTGCCGGTCGCGGCAGGGGCGAGCAGCGCCGCAACTGCCG
>JAYOED010000118.1:0-4212 GCA_038106575.1 Burkholderiales bacterium | reverse complement strand
AAACAGCATCGTCGCCATGGAGGTGCCCAGCGCGAGATGCACGACCTGGCTGTCATCGAAACCCTTGGCGGCGTAGACAAACGCCAGCATCGGTACCATTGCGGCGCCGCCGCCAATACCCAGCAGCCCGGCGAAAAAGCCGACGAAGGCCCCCAGCGCGAGATAAGCCCACCACCAGTCGAACATTGGCGTCAGTTCCGGGGGGCTATTGAAAAAGTGACGGGCGGACGCGTTGGTAGCATAGCGACCGAGAGAACACGCCTTGAGGATTTTGGATAAGCGAGAGGTACCTTGCCAACGAGGCTGGACTGTTTCTCTGTAGGAAGCTTTTCAGCTGGTTGCCCCGCTACTTCATCAGTCCGAGGATGTACTTCCACTCTTCCGGGGACACGGGGGTAATCGACAGACGGTTGCCGCGCGCGAGTATCTGCATTTTTGTCAGCGCCTTGTGTTTGCGCAGTTCAGTCAGCGCGATCAAAGGTGTTTTGCGCACGTAGCGGAAGTCGACGTGCAGCCAGCGCGGATTATCAGTGGTGGCCTTTTCGTCGAAATATTTGCTCTTGCGGTCAAACTGGGTGGCATCCGTGTAAGCCTTCTTGCTGACTTCGGCGATGCCGACAATTCCGGGTTCCTCGCAGTTAGAGTGGTAGAAAAAGGCCTGATCGCCGGGCTTCATTCGATCGCGCATGAAATTGCGTGCCTGGTAGTTGCGCACGCCGGTCCACGGTGTTGTCATGTCGCGAGCTAGATCTTCGATGCTGTAGGCATCAGGTTCGGATTTGATCAGCCAATTAAGCATGTCGGTCACGGTCAAAAAAAATGCGGCTTGGCCGCAGTGGTGTGGGGTTCCCCCGCCTGTGCCGCTTCGGACCAGCATCCTGAACCTGAGGTTCAAGACGGCAACCTTCCGAGTTCCTTCAGGTGCGTCCGCGTGGGACGCTCACACCGGAACCGCTTTGGTCGGCAGCCTGTTTAGTGTTATTGGTTCAAAGAATATATGACCCGAACAAACACCGCAGGGGAATTTCTGAACGGTCCGGGACCAGAACTGAACGAAGCTGAATCAGAATAGCTTGTCTTGCTCTGCCATCGCCTGATCGATGACCGTTTCCATACGCTGGATTCTACGCTTGGTTTCGGCGATGTCAAAGTTACCGCCGACCTTCGTCGACAGGAATTCATGTGCAATGTTCAGAGCGGACATGATTGCAACGCGCTCTAGGCCGATGACTTTGCCGCGGTCGCGGATTTCCTGCATCTTGCTGTTGAGGTATTCCACCGCATCGAGCAGCCCTTTCTGCTCGTGTTCCGCACAAGCAACGCGAAACTCGCGCCCCATGATGTTGATTTGCAAACCCTTCGGGTCGGCGCTCATGTTTCTTCGGCGGGGATCTGCTTGAGAATATTTTCGAGCCGGCTGCTGGCGCTGTTGATTTTTTCTTCCAGCTGCTTGTTCCGGTGCAGTGCTGTGGCCAGTTCCTGACGCAGCCGCTGCGTGTCGTCACGTAGCCGCTGGTTGGTTTCGACAAACTGGTTGAGTTTTTCTTCCAAAGTTTTCAGCTCGGCTTCCATGCATGCACTATAGAGGGGAAAATCCAGACGGGTCAACCGTTAACGTGCGGTTTTGAATGTAGATTGACATGACTGGCGAGTCGGAAAACCCCGATCGAATCAGCATATTGGGGCAGAGTGTCGGGTAAATTTTAGGCAAGGAAAAAATTCACATAAACAACTGATTAATATAAATTAATTTAGCAGAGAAGACACTCTTTATGCGCTAGAATCAGCCAATCCGGAAAAACCCGAAACCGCATTCGGGCCACGCCGGATACGTTCCAGGTGTCGGGGTGCGGTTTCCGCCGCGCCCCGGTGAAACGGGAAACAGGTGCAGCCCGGTTTCCGGGCCCATTCCTGTGCTGCCCCCGCAACGGTAAGCGATCGGCTTCATGAACTGAATGCCCGGTGACATCTCAGCCACTGTTCCTTAAGGGAGCGGGAAGGCGGTGCAACCGCAATCGCGAGCCCGGAGACCGGCCTGCAACTACAGTCGGAAACAGTCGCGGTAGGGCGGCGATCGGGTGCACGTTCTGCATCCGCATCCATCCTGAACTGTTTCCTTTTTTGGGTTTGTGCGTGCGGCGGGCTCGCAAAGGAAATGAACGTGCAGCGATGCATTATTGCCTTGGCGCTTATCATTGTGGCCGCAGAAGAGATACAGGCGGCTGGTTCCCTGAATGAGCTTGCACCGGTTGTCGTCACCGCAACACGTTTCAAGGAGCGCTACGACGACAAACCGGTTAATGTCACAGTTATCACGACCGAGGATATGCTGCGCAGTGCCGCGAAAACTGTGCCAGATCTTCTTGCCGAGCAGGCGGGTCTGCATATTCATGATTTTTTTGGTAACAACGCCGCGACCACGACAATAGACCTGCGTGGCTTCGGTATCGGCGGCGCTCAGAACACGTTGATCCTGATCGATGGTCGCCGTGCCGCTGACCTCGACCTCTCCAGCGTGCAGTGGTCGGCATTACCTATTTCGGCGATTGAACGTATCGAGATTCTCCGCGGCAGTGGCGCCGTTCTCTACGGCGACGGAGCAACCTCCGGCGTAATAAACATCATCACCCGCTCACCGCTAACGCTACCGACTGGCGCTACCTTTGGCGTTCGTGCCGGCTCATACGATTTGAAAGAACTGAATGCCTCTGCGAACTACGACGGCGAACGGATTGGTCTCAACGTTACGGCGAGCAATTTAGAGTCCGGCGGCTACCGCACAAACAATCACAATCGGCAGAGCAACGTGCTAGGCGATATCCGCTTGAAGACCGTCAGCGGCGAGGTCGCGCTAAAGCTTGGGGCAGACCACCAAGGCATTCGCTTGCCAGGGGCGCGCCAGGTGCAGCCCAGCGCCGGAGTCAATCAGCTGGTAACTGATCG
Source organism: Burkholderiales bacterium (assembly GCA_038106575.1). Taxonomy (GTDB): domain Bacteria; phylum Pseudomonadota; class Gammaproteobacteria; order Burkholderiales; family SG8-41. Next base: position 1,269 of record JAYOED010000118.1, on the reverse strand, counting down.
GCGCGGCGCTCAGACACCACTAGACTGGTCACAGCGCAACGGTAACCGCATGAACCTCGACTGGCGCCATGACACCAGCCTGGGTGAAATCAATGTCGGCTTTGGCTGGCGCGACAAAGAACAGATTTCCTATTACGATTTCGGCGGTTTTCCGGATTTCCGAGTCACTGATCTCGACGTCTGGTCCTTGTCCCCGCGCTTGAAGGCAAACGCTTGGCTCCCAGGCGGAAAGCATACGATTCTACTCGGCCTCGACTGGCGGCGCTGGAATTACCGGCTGCGGCGCTCGAATGCCGTGGCGAACATCGGGCGCCCGTACAATACCGTCGATGCCCATCAGCAGACCCTCGGCTTCTACCTCCAGGATTCGCTGCAGCTTTCGGAGCGGTTGACGCTGATTGCAGGCATCCGCGGCGAGCGGCTGGCGATCGATGCTGATGACCACTTCGATGCTAGCGCTCCCGGGGGCTCAGGCGGTTCCGGCGCACCGTCCGGACTGCAACGCGAATCGGAGAAGGCTTGGGAACTGGGAGCGCGCTACGGGCTGGGCTCCAGTATTGCACTGATCGCGCGGTCCGGGCTTAGCTACCGCTTTGCCAACGTCGACGAAATCTACGAATCTTCAGCTTCTTACACTAACCAGTTTCAGTTCCTGCGGCCGCAGACTGCACGCCATCACGAGCTAGGCGTGGAGTTGAAACGGTCACAGTCATGGCTTCGCGCTGCGATGTTTCGAATAGATGTGCGCGATGAGATTCACCTCGACGCTTACACCACGGGTATTGGCAACACTAACTTGCCACCGTCGCGGCGTGAGGGCCTCGAGCTTGAGGGGAAATGGCGACCGTCACAGAATTTAAGCTTGTCCGGCGCCTACACTCATACCCAAGCTAGGTTCCTCAAAGGCGTGTTGCCTGGAGACGCGTCTACGCAGACCAACGTGGCAATCGCTGGAAAGACTGTGCCACTGGTGCCGCGGCACAAGATCAACCTCGGCGCAACCTGGGTTTTCAGCGAAGCGACTCGCCTGAACGCTGCTGGGACCTGGGTAGCGAAGCAATACTTAGACAACGATCAGGGGAATTCGCTAGGAGTGCAAATCCCATCCTATGCAGTGGTCGACCTCAAGCTTTCTCATCGCCAAGGGCCTTTGACGTTCAGTGCAACGGTCTACAATCTGTTCGACCGTAAGTATTACAATTATGCGGTACGCAGCCAATATGTTCTCGATCGCTACAACGCTTATCCACTGCCGGAGCGCAATTTTGG
>JAYOED010000028.1:884-28392 GCA_038106575.1 Burkholderiales bacterium | reverse complement strand
TGACCAGCAGTGTGTAGCCGTCCTTTGGAGATTTGGCGACGATTTCGCTGCCGATCATGCCGTTGGCGCCGGCGCGATTCTCGATGACTACCGGCTTGCCGAGCGCTTCTGAAAGTTTTTGTCCGAACAGGCGGCCCATGCTGTCGACACCGCCGCCGGCAGGGAAGGGCACAATGATGCGTACCGGCCCGGTCGGGTAATTTTGTGCATGCACTGCCGATGCGCAGCCCAGCACAATGAGTATCAGCTTGGTGATTCTCATTATTTTGTTCATGAATGGTCTCCGTGTGGTTACTTCAGACCCAACAATCCGGCGCCTGTGTCCCAGCAGACCGCCTGTCGGGAATATTTATCTAAATAATTGTATTTATTAATAAATTTAAGTGGATCCGGATCGCGCAGCGGGAACGGATAATCGCTGCCCAGAGCGACTTGACCCGCGCCGACTCGTTCGATCAGGTAACGGAACGCCGCATCGTCATGCAGTACGGTGTCGTAGTAAAGGTTGTTGGTGTACTGGCCGAGCGGTTGTTTGACAGCCCCCTTGGCAAAGGGCGGCGCAGTGATGCGACCGCGATCGATGCGGCCAAACTGGTATGGCACGCAGCCGCCGCCATGCACCAGTAGTACGCGCAGTTTGGGAAAGCGGTCGAACACGCCGCCGAGCAGCAGGGCTGCGGCGGCGAAAGTCGTCTCGCTGGGGTTGCCAACTAGGATGTGCAAAAACAGTCTGCGCATCCGGGGCGGTATCGCAAGGTCGGCGGGGTGGATGATCACCGGCACGTTCAGTTCCTGTGCAGCGCCCCAGAATACGTCGAACTGCGCTGCGTCCAGACCTTCTTCCTCGACGCGGGCGCCGATCTGCACAGCGCGATGGCCAAGCTTGGTGACTGCATGGCGAAGTTCCCCGGCAGCCAGCGCGGCATCTTGCAGAGGAACCATTGCTGCAGCCTCATAGCGATCGGATCGCCGCTCCGCCATTTCTGCGATTACTTCATTTTGCGCGCGGGTTAACCACTGCCCTGATTCCGCAGGCAGATGATAGCCGGCCAGATCCATCCAGCCGGAGAGCAGTTGCACGTCAATACCGGCTTCGTCCATCCATTTCAAACGTGCTGCCTCGTCATTCAGCGGCGGGATCAGCGGCATACCGGTCAGGCGCCCGCCGACGGAAATGCGCGTCGCGCCATCCTCGCTTTTGACGATTTTCACGCCATGTTTTTCGCCCTCGGCATTGATGCGTTCGATCAGCGGTTGGCCGACGTGGTGGGCGTGAATGTCCAGGCAACGCTGTTTCGCTGCATTCATGCGGCTTTGCTTCGCGTAATGACTTCGCGAATGCGCGCAGCGATGTCCTGCGGTTTTTCAGTCGGCGTAATGTGGCGGCCGCCGGGAATCACCGTCAACGTCGAACCGGCGATATCTTTGTGCAGGGCCTTTGCCATCGCCACCGGCGTCGCATAGTCTTCTTCGCCGACGACCACCGCGGTTGGCACCTTGATCGCGGCCAGGCCGGCACGCAGGTCGGCGTCCCCAAGCATCTCGCAGGTTTTGACGTAGCAGTCGACATTGTTGGCGAGGAATACTTTCACCAGACGGTCGACAGTGTCCTTGGCCGAAGCGAGGAAGGAATCACCAAACCAGCGTCTGGTCTGAAACTCGACCAGCGCGGCCATGCCCTTGGTTTTTCCGGTGACGCCGCGTTCGCGCCAGGTTTTTGGCGCGTCGGCGCCGTACCAGGCGGTGGTGTCGATAGCGATGAGTCCGAGTGTGCGTTTCGGGAAGCCAATGGCAAATGCCTGCGCCACCATGCCGCCCATCGAACAGCCGGCTACCACTGCCGAGGGCCACTGCACATGGTCCATCAGATCGGCGAGGTCACGGGCAAACAATTGCGGAGTGTAGGTCATCACCGGCTGCGCGGACTGGCCGTGGCCGCGGCAGTCGAGGGTGAGTATCTGCGCTTCCATGGACAATTCCGCTATGACGCCGTCCCAGATGCTGCGATCCAGCGCCAGAGAATGCACCAGCGCAACGCGCGGTGCGTCCTTCCCGGCGCGGTCGTGCAGCGTGTAGGCGATTTCACAGCCGTCGGAGGTCTTGATGCTGTTGGTCATAGGCTTGAACTCAATCTAAATGGACATTTTCATTTTTTTGCGCGCTGCCATGCCGCAATCACCATGCGCGCGCCGATTTCCACTGCCATGTTGCGTTTGTACTGTGCAGAGCCGCGAACGTTGACCATCGGCTGGGCGAGACCATGTACCGGCTGCACCGCTGCGCGAATGGCCGCCTCATCGAACTGTGTGCCATGCAGGGCTTTGAGTTGGAGCACGATCGGTTTCCAGCTGACCGCGCCAACCACCAGCCGCACCGCGACGCAGGCGCCCTTGACATCCAGCGTCACGCATGCCGCCGCGTTCACCGTCGGCGTCTCCATCACGCCGCGCGGCAGAAACTTGTGGAACGCCGAACCGCTGCGCGGCGGCACGGCCTTGATGTCGACGCAGACGATCATCTCGTCCTTGGTAAAACGTTTCTCGAAGGCCTCGGCAAGGCTGACCGTGCGCCGACCGGATGCTGAGACCATGGTCAGCGTGGAATCGAAAGCCAGCATCGCAACCGGCATGTCGAAGCCCCCGATCAGCGGACCGAGACTGCCTCCGACAGTCGTCATCTGTCGCACCCGGTCATGACCGGCGGCATCGAAGGCCTCGGCTAGCGCAGTCCAGCGTTCACGCAGACCGGCCATCTCGTGCAGGACCTGCTGTTTGACCGCGGCACCGGTATGCAGCGCGCCGTCACTGTTGATACCTGCTTTCAGCATTTCAGGAATGCGGCCGACATGGAGCAGGCGCTTGGCCAGCGGGTACCCGTTGCGTTCGCGGCGCAGTGCATGGGCCATGCCACCCGAGAGGATTGCGGTGTTTCCTTCGGCATAGCGCTGAACCGCCTCTTCGACCGTGGCAGGTTGTAGCCATTCAGGCTTGAACGGTCGCGTGCCTGAGGGCGTGCCGGTCGCAAGGCGGGTCCACACGCTGGTTTTCGGCGCAGCGGGCGGTGTTTGCTTTTCATCCGCATACAGTTCGGGATGCAGCGCACGATGGATTTTCTCCGCGGTGATCGGCAGTTCGTGGATGCGTACGCCGACGGCATCCGCGATTGCGTTCGCTATCGCCGCGGGTACGGCATCGAGCCCGATTTCGCCGAGTCCTTTCGCGCCGAAAGGTCCCGAGGGTTCGTAGGAATCGGCAAAGCCGACGTGGATCTTCGGCACGAAATCCGCTGACGGCAGCGTGTAGTCGATGTACTGGGGATCGGTCGGCATGCCGTTGTGCCAGTCGAAGTATTCGGTCATCGCCAGGCCGATACCCTGCGTCACCGCGCCCTCGACCTGGCCCTGTGCCGCCGACGGGTGGATCACCGTGCCGCAGTCGACTACAGCGGCGATTTCCTTGAGCTTGACCTGACCGGTGCCTCGGTCGACTTCGACCTCGATCGCCTGCGCGGCGAAATTGTAGGCGCCCGATTCGTTGCCGAAACGGCTGTGGTCTGGAAATTCCGAGGGGTTGTCCCAGTTGCCGACTCCGACGATGGCTTCACCGCCGCGCTTGTAGATGTTCGCGCGCACCACGGCGCTGACCGGCTTGAAGTCGCTTTCGGCCCCGTTCTTTGGGCCGATCTGGCCGTTGATGATGGTCAACTCGTCGACCGGTTTCTTGAACTGCTCGGATGCGGCGTTGATCAGCTGCTTGTGCGCTTCCGCAGCCGCGCGTTTGACCGCGTTGCCAGCGACATAGGTAACCCGGCTCGCCAGCGCACCCAGCGAATGCGGGTGCACGTCTGTGTCGGGGCGGGTGATGTCGATGTCGTCGTAGGGCAGGCCGAGTTCCTCGGCGGCGATCTGCCGTAGCACGGTCAGCGTGCCCTGGCCGATTTCGCCCTCGCCGGTGATGATGGTGGCGCGGCCGTCTTCATTGATGCGCACGATCGCCGAGCTGCCGTCCCAGTCGCCGAAGCTGCGGCGGCCGTTGACGTGCACGCTGCAGCCCATGCCGAAGCCGGTGTCGGGTTTTTTGTTCTTTTGTTTGTTTTTCCAGTCAATCAGTTCCGCCGCCTTGTCGATACACTGGCGCAGCTCGCAGCTGGTGACCTTGTGGTTATGCGGCGACACGTCGCCTTCTTCCACGGCGTTCATGCGCAGAAGGTCGACGATGTCGATGCCGAGTTTTTCAGCGGCCAGGTCCCACGCCTGCTCCACCGCCCAGTCTGCCGACGGATTACCGAAGCCGCGGAATGCGCCTGTGGGCACGAGGTTGGTGTATAACAGCGTCGATTTGGCACGGGCATTGGGGTACTTGTAAAGCGCGTCGTGGCGCACTGTCGCCGCGCCGAGAATAGCCTGCGACTTGCCGGTGTAGGCGCCGTTGTCGGCCCACATGCGGATTTCCTTGGCCAACACCTTGCCGGATTTGGCGAATCCCAAGCGCACCCAGTAGCGCATCGGCATGCGCGGGTGGCTGGCGAGGAATTCCTCCTCGCGGGTGTGGATCAATTTCACCGGACGTCCAGCCTTGCGCGCGAGCAGGGCGGCGATCACCGAGCAGTTGTCGTCCCCGGACTTGCCGCCGAAGCCGCCGCCAACCTCGGTCTGTATCACCCGCACCTGCGCTTCCGGCACGCCCAGCGCCACGGCGTAGCGGCCGCGGGCGAGGAAGGGCGTCTGGGTGTTGCACCACATCGTGACGCGGTTGTTGCTCCAGTGGGCGACGCAGCCGATGGTTTCCAGCGAGGAATGCCATTGGCGTATCAGTTCCCAGGTGCCTTCAACGATCACGTCGGAAGCCTTGAAGCCGGCATCGACTTCTCCGCGCTCGAATGCAAATTCGTGCGCAATGTTGCCCGGTGCATCGTCGTGTACCAGCGGTGCGCCGGCCGCCATGGCCTCATCCAGCGTGAACACCGCAGGCAATACTTCGTACTGGACGACGATCTTGTCGATGGCAGCGCGCGCGGTTTCGGCATCAGTGGCGGCAACCGCAGCGATTTCATCGCCGACGTAGCGCACGCGGCCGATCGCCAGCGGGTAGAGGTCGGGGCGGAAAGCGCCCCATTTACATTTCGCGGTGTCTTCGCCGGTGATGACGGCCTTGACCCCGGGCATGGCCCGCGCGGCGCTGGTGTCGATCGAGACGATGCGCGCATTGGGATGCGGGCTGCGCAGTACCGCGGCATGGAGCATGCCTGGCATGTGCAGGTCGGCGACGTATTGCGCGGCGCCGGTGACCTTGGGCAGCGCGTCGGTGCGCGGCACATCCTGGCCGACTACCAGCAGGCCGGCATCAAACTTGGGATCCTTCAGGCGCGGGTCTCTGGAATTCATACTTTGCCCGCCTTTTTCATCAGCGCTGCCGCTTCGCGGTAGGCATCCATGATTTTGACGTAGCCGGTGCAGCGGCAGTAGACGCTGTCAGCGCTGGCGCGGATTTCTTCATCGCTGGGGGCAGGGTTTTTTTCGATTAGCGACACGCACTGCATGACATGGCCGGGAATGCAGATGCCGCACTGCATGGCTGACTTGTTGATGAAGGCCTGCTGCACGGGATGCAGCATGCCTTCTTCCGATAATCCCTCGACAGTTCGAATGTCCGCTCCCTCGCACAGCGCAGCGAGTTGCAGGCAGGACGATACCGGGGCGCCGTCGATGATCACCGTGCAGGTGCCGCAGGCGCCGATGCCGCAGCCATGCTTGGTGCCGGTGAGCAGCAGGTCCTCGCGCAGCACGTCGACCAGCAGGCGGTCTGCAGATTTCAGGTGAACTTCGGCTGGATCGCCGTTAAGAGTGAATTTGATCAGCATGTGGATGTTGGAGGCACTGCGGGAAAGTACTGAAATTATAAGGGATGACTCGTCGTATCCTCGCCTCTCCGCACCCAAATTGGTTCGCCTATACCGGTCACTGAACCCGCTTGCTGGTCCCGAGGAGCTCGGCTAAGCTGGAAGTAACTGTTGCGCAAGCTGATTGGGCGTCGAAAATCTGCGGCTGGCAGTGCCCGCCCCGTTAATGAGGAATCATCCGGTGAATGAAGAAAAGATCAAGGTGCGCGTGACGGAAACCCGCCAGTTGATGGAAGTGGTGTTGTTTAGCAAGCGTGCAACTTCGATCGAGGTGGTGATCGGCAGTGGTGTGCACAGCGTGAAGTGCTCACTGACACCGACACGTAATGGCCTAGCCTATGCCGGTAGCGTGATGGGCCGGGAAATCGTCTACGAGCGCAGCCAGCAGCAGGTACAGGCGGACATCGACCGGCTCAATCCGCAGGAATTCAACCGGCGCTGAGCGGCTGTTCAGTCCAGCTGGTAGAGCAGGATCAGCGCGCAGGACAAGATCATCACGCTGAAGTTCAGCATCATGCCCGCGGTGCGGTAGCGGAAGTTTTCCTTGTCCTGACTGACACCCCAGGCATGCAGCAGGCGGCCGATGAGCAGCGCGGTGCCCAGTGCATGGACGCGCGACGCGGACCATCGTGCAGTTCCACGAACCAGATCAGTAGCAGCTTCAAAGGTACATATTCGGCGAAGTTGGCATTGACGAGTATCGCGCTACAGGAGAGTTTGATAAACGTCGTCGATAGCTTCCCGAAACCGCCGCCGCAGCCGTATCGTGCGCAAGCTAAGTGCGACGAATATCAAGCCCAGCAGGGCGATATAGAGGGGAGTGACGGGCGTCATAAGTACTTTTCTCTGGGCATTGAATGCATATGCGGCAATCAAACGACTAGAGAAGATTCTAGCCGTCTTTCTGCAATACGGCCTGAATATCCGCAGCCGGGACCTTGATTCCGACGCCCGCCCGCTCTTCCTGGAGCAACATTGAAATCCGTGAATCGCGATCGGCCCAGCCTCGGTTCAGCGCCTCGGTCATGTCGGCGTGGGCGAGGTTGGCGACGCGCATCGGCACCCCCAGTTCACGTCCCAGTTCGGTGGCCAGCGTCACGTCCTTGAGCGCGAGCTTCAGCGCGAAATCCGGCGGGTCGAAGCTACCCTGCAGGAATTGGCGACCGAGGCGGTCGAAGGTACGCTGGCGGCCTAGCGAACATTGGCGCACCGCGGCCCATAGCGCCAGCGGTTCGACGCCAGCCTTGACGCCAACTGTGAACACCTCGGCGAGCGCGGTCTGGATCGCGTAGCCCGCGCAGTTGTGCACAAGCTTGGCCACCGTGCCGGCGCCGATGGGGCCGATGTAGATGACTTGGTCGCCGATGGCGTCGAGCACCTTGCGCTGTTCGTTGAAAGTCTTTTCATCGCCGCCAACCAGCAGCGCCATCTTGCCCGACTTGGCGCCGTGTGGGCCGCCGGACACAGGTGCGTCGAGCATTGTGATGCCGTGTTCGGCGCATTGCACGGACAGCTTGCGTACCACGGTCGGCGAATTGGTGGTGAGGTCAAACCAGGTGCTGCCGCGCTTCATGCTTGCCATCAGGTCGGCGCCGACGGCTTCGGCTTCGCCAGGGCCCGGCAGCGAAGTCAGCACGACATCGACGTTGCGGCCGAGTTCCTGCACCGAAGAGGCCCATGTCGCGCCGGCTGCCAGCACGGGTTTGGCGATTGGCTCGCGCATGTCGTGGACGACGAGGTCAAATTTTGCCTTACGCAGATTGAGCGCCATCGCGCCGCCCATGGTGCCCAGACCGATGAATCCGACTTTCATGATGCCTCCTTGTAATACAGCCTTATCTTCAGAAACTTCTGCTTACCGCGATATCACGCATCACGGCAGCGGGGGTGTGGTGGTGTGCCTTGTGCAGGCGCGCCGCTTCATCTTCATCACAGGCTTGCAGGTACGAACCCAGTTCACGGGCGTGGGCGACGACGGCATTGCCGAAGCGCACGCGCTGTGCGGAATATGCCGGCAACGCGGCGGCGATGTCGTTGTAGGTTATTTTCAGGGAATCGACTAGTGCGATCGCGTCCCCCGCGGCCTTGGAGACACCCATGCCGCAATGCGGCCGCGCGACGAAGGCGGCATCGCCGAGCAGCACGACCCGCCCATGGGCCATAGACTGCGATTCGAGGTCGAAAATGGCCTGGAAAAACGGCTGGCGCGTTTTCGCTACCACCTCGGCAAACTGCGGCGACAGCGAGTCCTGCGCACCGCGGCGCATGCCTTCGAGCACCTCGGGCCGGATCAGCGGCGGCGGTATTGCCATGTCGTGGTGGCGACCATGGATGTCGGTGCACAGTTGCGGCAGTTCGCGTACGGCATGCGTGGGCCGGTACCAGACGAAGTTGTAGCAGCGTTCGCCGGCGCGGGTGGAGTTTTCGAATCCGGCCACCGGGTAGCCGAGCATGTGCTCGCGAGGTGCCAGGCTGAAGCCGAAACGCGGGATCAGGTCGCGATGGGTGGTGGGCGACAGTTCGTTTTCGTCGACCAGCCCGCGCCAGGCGACGTACCCCGCATAGACCGGGCGGTCTTCCGGCGCGAGCTGCGCACGCACCGTGGAGCGTATGCCGTCAGCGGCGATGAGCATTTCACCTTCCGCCTGCGCCCCGTTGACGAAGCGGGCACTGACGCCTTGAGCGTCTTGCACGATGCCGCTGCAGGCATGGTCGAAATGGTACCGCTCAGCCGGGAATGCCTCCTTGAGTAAGGCGTAGAGCCGCGCCCAGGTGGTCAGGCACTGGCGGATGTCGAGCGTGCCGACGGTGGCGCCGCTGCGATCGAAAGCCACGCGGCCGGCGATGTCGACGCCGAAACTGTCGTCAATGACAATGCCGATGCGCCCGAGCGCGGCAAACAAGTCGGGGTGGGTGATGATGCCGGCGCCGCGGCCGGCGAGTCCTCCACCGGACTGTTCATAGACATGGACATCCCAGCCCTGGCGATGCAGCAGGTTCGCTGCGAACAGGCCGCCCAGCGATCCGCCGATGACCAGTGCGCGCGGCGGTCGTTGTGTAGGCGTCATCCGGGACGGGCGCTAAGCGGCCTTCTGTACTTCGGTGCTCGGATAATTCAGTTCGATGGTGACTGAACTCGGATCTTCGAAGAACACCTGGTGCAGGTTCAGCGAAGGCACGGTGCGCTCGCGATATTCGATACCGTGCGCCTTGAGCCGGGAGAGCATGTCCGGGAGGCCGGTGGCGGCAAAGGCCATGTGATCGACGGTACCGGTGCCGTTCAGCGTGTCGAGGTCCTTGTCGCCTAGGTATTCCTTCAGACCAGCGGGATCGTTGAGGTCGATGCCGATGATGTGTACGACGCCGGTGGTTTCCGGGTACTGCGGGCCGTTGTATAGCCACAGTCCCGGAAACTTGAACGGCGGGCGGAACCCGACGGTGAAACCCATCACCTTGGTATAAAAATTCCGCGAAGCCTCGACATCGAGCGTGCGGATCGAGAAATGGTCCAATTTGCCGATGGGCATTGCGCTCTCCGCAAAGAGAAGGTTATTGGAGGGGTGAGAATGCCGAAGGCATCACGATCTTGTTTTCCTGCGCGGTAAGCGTGCCGTCCGGTAGGTTGAGTTTCTTGGCAGCAACGGAGGGCGGCCACATCCCGGTAGCCATTGCTTGGTCGCGTGCTTCGTTACGTTGGTTGAGGGAGTTATAGGCCCAGATGTGCATGAAGCGGTTGAGTCCGCCCAGTTCGCTGTGCCATACCCCGATCAGCGGGCTGATCTTGATGCGCTCGGGCAAGGCTTTTTCCCAGACCTTCTGGATCTTGGGCAGGTCGCCCGGTGCTACGGTATAGGTGCGCATCTCAAAATACGGCCCCAGTTTTCCGGGCTTGATCTCGGGCGAACAGGCGAAGGGGATGAAGATTTCGGATTGCATGCCAAGCAGGAATTCGCCGATCTTCGGCGGCCAGTTGCCTGCCGCCACGGCTTCGGCGCGGAGGCGGTCGCGTTCGGACATGTCCTTGTACGGCCAGATGTGGATGATCTGGTTCAGCGGCCCGATTTCAGTGTGGAAAAACGCCGCCAGCGGCGAGAGTTTCTTCCGGTTTTCGTAGGCTTCGCCGAAACGCTTCTCGACTTCAGCCAGGGATTTGGGTTTTACAAAATAAGTGCGCACCTCGTAAATCATGATCGCCTCCGGAGAGTTTTGCTGCGGTGTTAGGCAATTAGTTTACCAGAGGACGCATGCCGCGCCGCGCCATAACCCGGTCACATGCTGGACGTGTTTTTGCTGCGTGCGCAAAGAGCGGGCTACACTGCGTACTTTGCGCCGGCGATAATCTATGCCAAATTTTCAATAGGAGTCTTCGAATGCCAACAGCACGTCGTCGTCGTGGATCGCGTCGGGTATCACAACCGCGTAAATGCAGGTTGGTCATCGAGAAGGACGTGCAGATTCCGCTGCGCGACGGCACGATTATCTACGCCGATGTGTTCCGGCCGAATTTCCGCGAACGTATCCCGGTTATCCTTAATATCGGTCCTTACCAGAAAGACAAGCTGTGGCGTCCACCCACCGACCTTGAGGAGCCAGCTAACCCATACATGAACTGGGAGACCGTAAATCCCGAATGGTGGTGTCCCCGCGGCTACGCCTGTGTGCGCGTTGATGCGCGTGGTACAGGCAAGTCGCCGGGCCAGTCCGATCCGAGTTCCTACCAGGAAGGGCTCGATACCTACGACGCGATCGAATGGATCGCGAAACGCGACTGGTGTTCAGGCAAGGTCGGCATGCTGGGCATTTCCTATCATGCCTCGTCGCAATGGCGAGCGGCGAATCTACAGCCGCCGTCGCTGAAGGCGATCATGCCCTGGGAAGGCCGCGCCGACCAATACCGGGACCAGGCCTACCACGGTGGTATCTTCGCGCTGGGATTTATCGGCAACTGGTGGCTGACGCATACCGCGCACCACTTGCTCGGTAAACCGCGCAGCTATAACCCCGAGGCCTTTCACAACGACATGATGTGGCAGTACATGCGCAACGATCTCGATTCCGACTACTGGAAGCGGGGTAGTGCGCAATGGGATAACATCAAGGTGCCCCTCTACAGCGTCGGTAACTGGGGTGGCTTTTCGATGCACTTGCGCGGCAACACCGAGGGCTACATGAACGCGGCGTCGCGCCACAAGAAGCTGCGCATCCATACCGGCACGCATTTTCATCCATTCCATGCCGAAGAGGGGCGGCTCGACCAGTTGCGCTGGTTCGACTACTGGCTGAAGGATATCGAAACCGGAATCATGAGCGAACCGCCGGTGAAGCTCGAGATCCGCACCGGCGGCAGCAAGAAACGCTACGCTTTCCGTTTCGAGAACGAATGGCCGCTCAAACGCACCAAGTGGACAAAACTCTATCTGAAGCCAGAGCGCACCAAGCCGGGCGGACCCGACGTGGTCGAAGGCCAGCTTACAAAATCGGCGCCGCGCAATGCTGCGAAGCTGTCTTATTCAGCGAGCGGCGTGACCTCGGCGGGGGTGGCCGGCGGCTCTTCGTTGGCGACCACCCACGGCAATACCGGCCGCACCGGCATTTCGTTCGTGACGCCACCGATGGAGGCCGATACCGAGATCACCGGACCGCTGGTGCTCAATGTCTGGGTGTCCAGCACATCGGAAGACATGGACATTTTTGCGAGCATTCGCAACATCGGTCCCGACGGCAAGGATGTCTGTGAAGTCGGTCAGCACGGCCAGCCGGTACCCTGCGTGACCAAGGGCTGGCTGCGTGCTTCGCAGCGCAAGCTCGATCCTAAAAAATCACTGCCGTACCGGCCGTTCCATGCCCACGACGAGCGCCAATGGCTGAAGCGCAACGAAGTCGTCGAATGCCGCATCGAGGTATGGGCGACCAGCATGGTGTTCAAGAAGGGCCACCAGCTGCGACTCGACATCCAGCCGCGCGACGGGCAGGGTAGCGCGCCATATACCCACTATCACGCGGATTACAACGCGGGGGCGATCAACTCGGTATATGCCGGCGGCAAAACAGCCTCTTATCTGCTGCTGCCGGTAATCCCGTCAGGAAAGAAACGCTGAGAATCGGTATTCCCGGAAAAATGCGCCGTCAGGCGTATTTTTTCTGATCGGCACGTGATCAGTCAGGATCGAGCGTGCTGCGTACCCAATCCAGCACACCTGCAAGCCGCGGCGGCAGGTAGTCCTCGGCCTCGTCAAAGCCGACCCAGCGCCATTCGTCATGTTCTGGCTTTCCAAGTTCGTGCGAGATCGGCAGCGTGATGTGCTCAGTTTCAGTGACCCCCATGTAATAGCGCGCAACCTTGCCGTTGGCGTAGGGGATGGTTTCCTTGTACGACTCACCGAATTCGAAGGCGAGGTCGCTGATGCCGGTTTCTTCGGCGGTTTCACGCCGTGCGGCATCCAGCGGATCTTCGCCATCCTCGATCAGGCCTTTCGGGAAATCCCAATTGCGGAATGCGCGCAGTAACAGCAATTGCCAATTGCCGCCTTGCCGGCGTACAACAACGATTCCCGCGGAGCGTACTGGTTTCGCTGTGCCGGTCACGGCATCTGGATCTTGCCGCCGACGCCGCCGAGTCCGCCCATGCCGCCGGCTGGCGGAACGACGATCGAGGATGCAGCCTGGCGGCGCAGTTCCTGCAGTTCCTTGACGGTGCGCTCGATGCCTTCTTTCGCGGCGCTGGCAAATTTCTCTACGGCTTCGCCGAGTGTCTTGGCTTCGATCTCGAAATTGATCGGCAGCGGGCCGGCATTGGTCATGATCTGCGCTTCGCCGACGTACAACGTCGGACGTGATGCGTCGTCCTTGCCGTCGCGGTCGACAGGGGTCATGCGGCGGAGGGTGCCAACCTTGCGGTCGGTGATGATTTCTTCGCGGTAGAGCGCGTCGACGTCCATTTTGGCGTCAGAGGCACCCGTTTCGGTTTTTTGGGCCATGATTATGCTTCCATTCGCAAGTTAATGCCCTAGCGTATCAAAAACACCGGGGCCTTGCGATAATGACTACATGGGCGGAATCACGCTGACCACGATCAACGCGCGTTACGCGCATGCGGCGCTGGGCCTGCGCTACCTGCGCGCCAACATGGGAGCATTGCGCGCGGACACGCGCATCACCGAGTTCGTGCTCGGTGACCGGCCGGCGGACATCGCCGAGCGGCTGCTGGCGGAGCAGCCGGTGATCATCGGTTTCGGCGTCTATATCTGGAATGTCGAAGAAATCACGCGGGTGGTGGCGATTCTCAAACGCGTTGCGCCCGAGGTCGCGGTCATCGTCGGCGGTCCGGAAGTGAGCTACGAGACCGATGATCAGCGCATCTGTAAACTGGCGGATTACGTGGTGACGGGCTGGGGTGATGTGACGTTTCCGAAATTAGCCTCGGACATCGTTGCCGGGAAGCTGCCTGCGGAAAAAGTACACGCCGGCGTGCAGCCAAAGCTGGCGGATATTGCGTTGCCCTACGACGAATATACCGAGGAGGACATCGCGCGCCGCTTCATCTACGTCGAGGCTTCGCGCGGCTGTCCGTTTAAGTGCGAGTTCTGCCTGTCGGCTCTGGACAAGACCGCTTGGCCCTTCGAGATCGAAAAATTCGTCAATGAAATCAAAAGACTGTACGACAGGGGTGCGCGTCATTTCCGTTTCGTCGACCGTACTTTCAATCTCAAGATCGCGGCGAGCCTAGCGATCCTGGAATTTTTTCTCGAGCGGCTCAGCGATGACTTGTTCATCCATTTCGAACTGATTCCCGACCATCTCCCGGAAAAACTCAAGGACGCGATCCGCAAATTTCCGCGGGGCAGCCTGCATTTCGAAGTCGGCATCCAGACCTGGGACGAGGCGGTGCAGGTGCGCATCTCACGCAGGCAGGACAACGCGCTGGCCGAAACCAACCTGCGCTGGCTGCGCGACGAATCACCGGCACTGATTCATGTCGATCTGATTGCCGGCCTGCCGGGCGAGGATCTGCGAACGTTCGGTCGCGGTTTCGACCGGCTGCATGCGCTGCGTCCGCATGAAATCCAGGTCGGCATCCTCAAGCGCCTGCGTGGTGCACCGATCGATCGCCACACTACCGGGCATGCCATGCGCTATAGCCCCGATGCGCCGTACGCGGTGCTCGCCACCGACGTCATCAGCTTCACTGACATGCAGCGCATCATCCGTTTTGCACGCTACTGGGACCTCGTCGGCAATAGCGGGCGCTTTTCACGCACGCTGCCGTTGCTGCTGTCCGACGCACCGTTTGCGCGCTTCATGCAGTTCGGTGACTGGCTCTATGCGCGCACTGGAAAGACACATGAATTTGCATTGGAGAAACTGTGCGGCTTCTTGCATGACTTCCTGGTTGATAACGGTTCGCCGGTTGCGGCGACGGTTGCGGCGGTCAAGGGTGACTATGAGGCGAGCGGCGCCAAGGGGCGACTGCCGTTCATGAGGGAAGGCGTGCGCCCGGCGCCGCGAAATGCTGCGCGCGGTAAACTGCGGCAGGCGCGGCATGTGGCGTGATGAAGGTGAATTGAATGCGTAGATTTGATCCCAACGAATTCGCCCGCAACGTGCTTGGCGAAAAACTGCAGTCCTGCAGCGAACAGCCGCTGACCGGTTTCTTCCGCGACGGCTGCTGCAATACCAGCCCGGAAGACGTCGGTGTGCATACCGTTTGCGCAGTGATGACTGCGGAATTTCTGGAATTTTCCAAGGCCCGCGGCAATGACCTGTTGACGCCGATACCGGATTTCGGATTTCCTGGGCTCCAACCCGGCGACCGCTGGTGCCTATGCGCACCGCGCTGGCGCGAGGCGCTCGATGCTGGCGTGGCGCCGCGCGTGGTGCTGGCGGCGACCCACGAGGCGTCGCTGGAATTCGCCACTCTGGAGGATTTCAAGAAACATGCGACTGACCTGTCTTGAGGAGGCAACATGACCGACATCGACGGCAAAACCCTGGCCCCGCTGCCTGCCAATGACTTGGTCACGCTGACGCATATCGTCTACGGCCTGCATGCGTTCAGCGCGCTAACCGGGCTGAGCAGCGCGGCGTTCGTGGTCACTGCGTTCCTGACTGGCTGGCCGTCGATCATCGCGGTGATCATCAATTACGTGAAGCGCGATTCCGTACGCGGCACTTTTCTCGACTCGCATTTCTCGTGGCAGATCCGCACCTTCTGGTGGGCAGTGGGCTGGTTCGTCGTGGCCTGGCTGATGATCGTCACCGTCATCGGTGCGATTCTCGGCATTCCGCTGATGATGCTGACCGGCGTCTGGGTGCTTTATCGCATCATCCGCGGCTGGATCAATCTTTCCAGCCGAAGCCTGATGCCGATGTAATGGCGCTGCGGGTCGACAAGTGGCTGTGGGCGGCGCGCTTCTTTAAGACGCGTGCTGATGCGCAGCAGGCAGTCGACGGCGGCAAGATCAAGCTGAACGGCGATCGCGTGAAACCGGCCAGGGAAGTGCGCGTTGGCGACGAGCTGGTGATCTACATCGGCACCCAGGAATGGAGTGTTCGCATCACCGGATTGTCTGACAAGCGTGGCCCGGCGACCGTAGCGCGCACGCTGTATGCCGAAGAAGAGGCGAGCCGCCTCAAGCGTGAAGAACAAACCGCGTTGCGTCGCTATGCTTCCGACCCGGCGCGGGACAGACATGGCCGACCTACAAAACGTGAGCGGCGTCAGCTCGAACGCTGGCGCGGGGATCGATAACTACGGCGGTATTTGAACGACGGGGTTTAATCCAGGTCAAACCGAAGAGCATGCCGGCATGCGAAACTTGTTCAACATGCGCGGATATGCTTGTGGCTGCTGACAAAGTTCCGAGACACATTGATCTGAACGAGGCCGCGCGCCTGATAAAATATCAAAGAAAATAGCTATTAATTACTCTCGCTGTGGCCCGGGTTTCCCGTCGGCGACTGCGAAATGCGCCATCTCGTAGACCCGAGACTGCGCGTCCCCGGGCTCGATCACGGCTAGGAACGTCGTCTTCCAGCGCTTAGGTGTCACCGCACACAGTGCATAGCCACGGCGGGAACCGTTGGCAAATCTGACGTGAGGATTTTCCGCAAGCAGCGCTTCGATGCGCGCGCTGCTGGGTCCGAACGAGCTGATCGAGGTGGCGACGAACTCGCTGGCGATGACTGGTGATTTTTCGTTATCAAAATCGATCTTTAGTTCGTTAGCCGACGCGAAATGCACGTCGCCGCCGACCACCACCGGATTGCGGATTTTCCTGTCGGCGATGAAACGCATCAGCTTTTCGCGTGCCAGCGGGTAGCCGTCCCAACCGTCGGTATAGACCACGCGTTCCGGCCCCGGCTCACGGTAGGCTTGCGCCATTAGTGTGGTCTGCGCGATCAGGTTCCAGCGCGCCGTCGATGCTGACAGCGCTTGTTCCAGCCAGCGTTCTTGTGTGCCGCCTAACAATGAACGTCCGGGCAACCGGAGATCGGTACATTCGGCGGTGTTTACCTGATTGCCTCCGCCACCGCGAGATTTGCGCGAACAAACGTGGTAGTCGCGGTACTGGCGCATGTCGAGCAGCTGGATGTTCACCAGTGCCCCCATCTCGTGCGTGCCGTAAATTTTCATGTTCGGGCTGCCGGTGAAGTTGCCGGGAGGTAGCGGCATGTGTTCGTAATACGCCTGATAGGCGGCGGCGCGGCGGCGCAGGAAGGCATCGACCGGATCGAGATCCTGCGAACGGTTGTTTGCGTAGTCATTGTCGACTTCGTGATCGTCCCAGGTCACCAGCCAAGGACACGCGGCGTGGGCGGCCTGCAGTTGCGGGTCGGTCTTGTAGAGCGCGTAGCGGTTGCGGTAATCGTCCAGAGTGTACGGTTCTGGCGTATCGTGGTAACGCGCTAGGGTGCGGTGTCCCCACGACGCCTCGTAGATGTAATCGCCAACATGAATCACCAGATCCAGATTGCGCTGCGCCATGTCGCGGTAGGCGGCGTAGTAGCCGTGCTCGTAGTGTTGGCATGAGGCTACGGCGAAGCTGAGCGGGGTGTTGGCATCTTCTGCAGCTGGTGCGGTGCGCGTGCGACCAACCGGGCTTACGACACCACCAACAGTAAAACGGTACCAGTAACTACGTGCAGGCTGCAGGTTGCGTACCAAAACGTGCACCGAGTGCGCAAAAGCTGGTACAGCCTTACTATTCCCGCGAGCGACAATCTTGCGAAAGCGCTCATCAGCGGCGATTTCCCAAACCACGTTCACCGCGGCGCGCGGCATGCCGCCGCCGTTCAGCGGATTGGGGGCTAGGCGTGTCCACAGTACGATGGCATCAGGTTGCGGATAACCAGAGGCGACACCCAGAGAAAACGGATAGTCCGCAAAACGCGGCTGGGCCCACAGCGCCGTCGCCGGCAGCGCCAGCGTCGCCGACAGTGCGGCGGAGCGGAGTAGGAAATCGCGGCGGGATGCCGAATTCTCAGGGCGGGTCATGGCGTGAGCACTATAACGCGCCGGGGTTTTCGAACGCTGACAGCGTAATCCGCATAAGATTTTTCCAGTCGCTACTCTATATAATGGTTTGCATCTCAACAACACAGGGAGAGCATGCTTGAAACTTTCATATTTGGCCGGCCTTGCGGTTTTTGTCGCAGCCAACGCCCAATCACAGAATTTCCCTACTAAACCGCTGCGCATTGTGGTTCCGTTCTCGGCTGGTGGTCCTGCTGATATCACCACCCGAAACATCGCGCCGCGGCTATCCCAACTGCTTGGGCAGTCGATCATCGTTGACAACCGCGCCGGCGCCAACGGTACCATCGGTGCCGAAGCGGTAGTACGAGCCGCACCCGACGGCCACACGCTGCTGATGACTACCGCCAGCGTGACTTCGATCAATATGGTGACCTACGCCAGGCCGCCGTATCAGACTCTGCGCGACCTGCAGCCGCTGTCACCGGTGATGACGACTGCGAGCTTGATCGTGCTGCATCCTTCGATGCCAGCGAAAAATCTCAGAGAGTTGGCTGCCATTGCCAAGGCCAAGCCCGAACAGATCGCGTTCGGCTCCGCTGGTAACGGCGGTACGCTGCACCTTGGTCTTGAAATGTTGATGAATGCCGCCAAGGTGAAAATTACCCACGTCGCCTACAAGGGGGCTGCGCCGGCGGTCAGCGACGTGGTGGCGGGGCAGATCCAGGGCATGTTCGTCGATTTGCCGGTCATATCGCCGTACGTCAAAAGCGGACGGGTCAAGGCGATCGCGGTAGCAAGTGAAAAACGCTCACTGTATTTTCCGGACATTCCGACCACCGGCGAATCGGGTTATGCCGGCGTAGTGATGACCAACTACTATGGACTGCTGACCACCGCGAAGACGCCGCGCGCCTCAGCCGACAAGCTGCACGACGCGATCGTAAAGACGGTCAACACTAAGGCCGTGCATGACCGGCTGAAGGCGACCGGCGCCGATCCGCTGACGATGTCGATCGACGAGTTCGCGAAATTTATCGCGGCCGACATAGGCCGCTGGCGCAAGGTAGTGCAAGCGGCCGGACTAAAGTTCGACCGTTGAAAGTCTTGACCGGCAAGGAGGACATCAAATGCTGACACTCTACTGGGCCAAGGGCACCTGTGCGCTGGCTTCTCATATCGCACTGGAGCAGTCTGGCGCGGATTACAAGGCCGAGCGCCTGGATTTTTCCAAGACCCAGCAGCGTTCGCCGCAATATCTGAAGATTAATCCCAAGGGCCGCGTGCCAGCGCTGATCACCGACCGCGGCATCCTTACCGAGACGCCCGCTATCCTGCTTTATGTCGCGCAGCTGTTTCCCAAGGCGGAGCTTGCGCCGCTAGCCGATCCGTTCGCGCTGGCGCAGGTCAACGCCTTCAACAGCTACCTGTGTTCGACCGTACACGTGATGCACGCGCACAAGAACCGCGCCGCACGCTGGGCCGACGATCTTGCTGCACAGGAAGCAATGCGCAGGAAAGTACCCCAGACTGTCGGTGACTGCTTTGAACTGATCGAGAAGAAAATGTTCCTCGGGCCGTGGGTGATGGGCGGGTGCTATTCAATCTGCGATCCGTACCTCTTCACCATCGCCAAGTGGTTGGAATTGGACGGCGTCGATATCAACCGCTTTCCCAAGGTCGCTGATCACCGTAAACGCATGGCGGAACTTCCAGCGGCGGTGAAGGTGCTGACGTTGCATGCGGCGGAGTCGCTGGATGGAGTAAAACAGAATTTTTAGAAATACTAATTAAAATAGATCTTTGTAATCCATTTTCCCTGCAGGCTGCGACGGTTGCGCCAGATCCACTTGTTACAATTCATCATGGATGCCGCAACTTCAACTGCTGGCAGTGAGCTCGAGGCGATCCGCGCGCAGGTGCTGCGCGGAATTGCCCTGAACCGAGAGCCAGGCTATCACTTCGCCGGCAATTATCTCGATCTGTCATATGACCATGTCGGCACCGACTACACCGCGCTGTCGGTGGATGTGCTGCCGCACTGCGCGGATACCGACGGCCAGCTGACGCTGTCGGGTTTCGCGATACTTGCCGATCTGGTGATGGCGGCTGCGGTACGCGCTGGACTCGCGCCGCACACGCGGCTGGCGACGGTGACGATGAATCTTCAGTTCACCGGCGCGCCGCGCACCGGGCGCCTCGCTGGCCACGGCACGATGCACGGTTTTATCGAGGGCGCTGCGGGCCGCCAGGGCATGAGCAGCGTAGAAATCCGCAACGCTGGCGGACTGGTATGCACCGGCAGTGCGACCTTCATGGTGCTGAAGCCGCCTAAGGGCGTGGAACTGCACCCGGTGCCGCACCGGCATCGCGGCGCGAATCCGACGCCGGACATCGGCGGCAGGCTGCGTCCCGAAGAGAAGAAAGTGCTGGCGATTGCCGATGCCATACTCGCCGACGTGCGTGCCCATGGCGGTTCGTTCATCCGCCGTTTCTGGGGCGTGCAAGCGAAGCACGCGGCTGGCTCAGCGCAATCGACGGTAAAAAACGGACCGCATATCGGCAACCGCGTCGGCCATGTCCAGGGCGGAATCCTGCTCGGGCTCGCCGCCGAAAACGCGATGGCGGCGTTGACGCCACACTGGGCACTGACCGCGATCTCGGCCTCGTACATCAGCCCCGGCGAAGGCCGTTCGCTGAAAATCAAATCGAAAGTGGTGCATCACGGGCGGTTGATCGCGGTGGTGCGGACCGAGGTCACCTGCAAGGGCAAGGACAGCCGTCCGCGCAAGGTGTTCGAGCTGATGACCACCCACGCCTCCCGCACTGAGTAAGAGCAATGGCACTGCGCACCCTTTCGGGCAAGCACGCTGATCCTCGTAAGCGCCGCGGCGCGGGCATTCCCACCAGCACGATAGTGGCGCCGGTGATTCCGTTCCTCAACGATCATTAAATCGAGGCTATCATCAAAGCCGCAGCAGCGTGCATGCGATGTGTGGTGGGCGCGACAACGATCCGCGTTTTGGTAACCGCATGAGCGGCGCCGGCGAATTTGCTGCGTTGCGGCAGCAGCGTTTCACGATTGCCTGCAACAAGGCGGGACTCAACTGTGCGCGGCGGGGAGAGGGTGTAAGACGTAATACGACCTTGTTCCGAGTGCCGGGCATGTCAAAACAGGGCAGTCTGTTGTGAGGTCAGGCAAGGAGGCGGCATGAAAACGGAAGTGGCGTTGTATGTCGATAAGGCGCTGGGCGGGTACGGTTTTCCCGACGGGCATCCGTGGGGCCCCGACCGCCAAGACGCGTTCTGGAGTGAAGCCTCCCGGCAGAAGCTGGACCAGTCAGCCGAACTCTGCGGTTCTCGGGCTGCATCGGCAGACGAAATCAAACGTTTTCACGACGAACAGCATGTGCAGCGCGTGCAGCAGCTGTCGAAGCGTGGCTACGGTTCCATCGACGCCGGCGACACGCCGGCTTTCCCCGGTGTTTACAAAGCCTCTGCCCATGTCGTCGGTGCAGCGCTCGAAGGCCTCAAGCGCATCATGACGGGTGAAGTGCTTCGCACCTTCCAGCCAATCGGCGGACTGCACCACGCGGCACGCGACCGCGCCGCTGGATTCTGCGTTTTCAACGACTGCGGCGTGGTGATCGATACGTTGCGCGGTGAATATGGGATCAAGCGCGTCGCCTATGTCGACATCGATGTACACCATGGCGACGGTCTGTATTACCCGTACGAGTCCGATCCTGATCTGGTTTATGCCGACATTCATGAGGACGGGCGTTTTCTCTATCCGGGTACTGGCGCCGAGAGAGAGCACGGCAAGGGCGTCGGTAAAGGCCTGAAGCTCAACCTCCCCATGCAGCCCGGCGCCGGCGATTCGCAGTTCATGGCGGCGAGGGAGCGCGTCGAAGACCACATGAGCCGACATAAGCCGGAATTCATCGTCTTCCAGGCCGGAGCCGACAGTATCGCCGGTGATCCGCTGGCGCACCTGCAGTACACCCCCCGCGCGCACGCCCACGCCGCGCAACGGCTGTGCGTACTGGCCAACGAGCTGTGCCAGGGTCGCATCATGGGTTTTGGCGGCGGGGGCTACAACCGCAACAATCTCGGGCTAGGCTGGTGCAGCGTACTCGATGCGTTCATCCATGGATCAGAAAAATAATGGCGAAATTCACACTGCCCAAGCTAAGCGTACTCGACCAGTCACCGATCATCAGCGGCCACACGCCGGCTGAAGCGATACAGGAGACCATCCGCCTTGCTCAGGCGGCAGAAAAGCTCGGCTATTACCGCTATTGGTGCGCCGAGCATCATTCGATCATGGCGCTGGCCGATCCCTGTCCGGAAATCCTGGTGACGCGCGTGGCATCAGCGACTTCAACCATTCGCGTCGGTACCGGCGGTGTGCTGCTGCCGTACTACAGTCCGCTGAAGATTGCCGAGCAGTTCCGCATGCTCGAAGCGCTGTTTCCGGGACGTATCGATCTCGGCATCGGCCGTGCGCCCGGCGGCGACCAGGCGACGGCGATCGCGATGGGGCAGGGCCGGTATCCGTCGGCTGACGATTTTCCAGAACAGGTGCAATACCTGACGGCTTATCTCGACGACGAGATTCCCAAGGATCATCCGTTTCGCCAGGTCAAGGCGCAGCCCGCGGGGCCAGGCTGCCCGCAGATCTGGCTGCTGGGTTCGTCCGACTACAGCGGGGCCCTCGCGGCGCAACTCGGCCTGCGCTTCGCGTTCGCACATTTCATCAGCGCGCGTGGGGGCGACGTGGTGATGCGTGATTTTAAGAAACGTTACCAGCCCTCGGCGCGCGAACCTGAACCCCGTACGCTGGTGTGCACGTTCGTGATCTGCGCGGCGAGTCAGGCTGAAGCTGAGCGTCTGGCGCAGAGCGTCGATCTGCGCCGCCTTAACATGGATTACGGCGTTAATGCCCCGGTACCGACCCTGGAGGAGGCCGAGCGCTACCCCTTCACCGACGTTGACCGCCAGCGCATTGCCCATCACCGCCGCCGCGTTGTGCTCGGTACTCCGGATGTCGTCAAACAGCGACTGCTAGAGATCCAGGCGGAATTCCAGGCCGATGAACTGATGGTGATCACCATCACCGGCGACTACGACACCAGGCTGCGTTCCTACGAGCTGGTTGCCGGCGCCTTCGGACTTTGTCATCCGTAATTGTCAATCCGCGTTAACGTGCTATCGGGCCTACCGGCAGGAAGATTTTCCGGCCCCCTGTGGCCATTCGATATCTTTGAGGAGAAACAAATGAAATCGCTGACAGTCGCCATTGTGTGTGCCGTGTTTGCGTTGTCGTCCGTCTACGCTCAGCAGCCGCAGGTAGAAGCCAAAAAGGGCACGCCGGCCTCGGAAAAGAAATCGGAGAAGGTCAAGAAGGAACCCAGCGCTGCCCAGAAAAAGCAGCAGGAACTCATGAAAAAATGCATTGCGGAAGCCAAAGCCAAGGGCGTGAAGGGCAAGAAAGAACACAGCAAATTCATGAGCGGTTGTCTGAAAGGTTGATTGACGCACCAGCCGGCATCTCATCGCACCTACTACCGCACCAGGGGCATACTGGAAACGGTATGCCCTTTTTCTTTTCTTTTTGCGGCATAGGCGGGAATGAAGCGTATGGAATATTCAGGTCCGCCATCGCAGGCGTGTTGCTGGTGGCGGGCTTGAATGCTTGCGCGGCTGAAGGGGTTTCTGCTGATCGCGGGCAGATGGTTGCCGTGATCGTGCAGATTATCCACGACACGCGGCCGGAAACCGGGCGCGCTGTGCTGCTGGAAAGCAAGCTGGCCGCCATGCGCAGAGTTGAGCGACACCGGTTTGTGCTGCCCACGCAGGAAGCGCATCCCTAGGAAAACCGTCTGTTGGCCATCAATCTTGGGCAGACGATTTCGCAACCGTTCATCATAGCGCTGATTACCGACCTGCTGTATCTGTAGCCTAAACGCTTTTTCCTGATCGCATTGTGGCTTTGAGCTGCGGCTGAATTGAGCTGCTGTGCTAAACTATGCACTGCTTTCTTTTTGACCCGTTAATAAAACAGTTTCGTACGAAAGGAGTTCTCGCATGGGAGCGATATTCCAGTCACTTGGGCGAACCATTACCGCCGGTTTCGTCATTCTCGTCATCATCATTCTGGCCGCTGGCGGCGGTGCACGTGCCGCGGGTGATCATGCCTGGTGGGCCTTCATTTTCCGCTGGCTGCACGTGATGTCCGGCGTGATGTGGATCGGTTTGCTCTGGTACTTTAACTTCGTGCAGATTCCGTCGATGCCCAAGATTCCCGATGAACACAAACCGGCGATCGGCAAGGTTATTGCGCCGGCTGCTCTGTTCTGGTTCCGCTGGGCCGCGCTGGCCACGCTGATTACCGGATTGATTCTTGGCGGAATGAACGGCTATATTGGTCCCGCCCTGATGTTTGGCAAGCCCTTTACCGCGATCGGCATCGGCATGTGGTTGGGCATCATCATGGCCTTCAACGTTTGGGTCATTATCTGGCCGAATCAGAAAAAAGCACTGGGCATGGTGACCGTGACTGCCGACGCCAAGGCCAAGGCGGCACGCGTGGCGATGATTACTTCCCGCATCAACACCATGCTGTCGATCCCAATGCTGTTTTGCATGGTGGCGCAGCAAAACGGCGGCCTTTGACAGACAGGCGGTCGCTGCAAACACAAACGCCCGGGCAGACCCGGGCGTTTTGTTTTATCGGCACCGCAAGCCCGTTTATCGGGGTGGCGGTGCCTTTTCGAGTCCCTCAATCTTCATTCCCGTTTTGATGCCGTGCTTGCGGAACCAGCCGAGGTTCATTTCCAGCGCATAGCGCGCGGGCTTTGCGGACGAGTGCGAGTCGCGGGTATGCGGTTGCATGTCTTCGATGTTGATGATGGTGCCGGCATCGTCGAGGAATGCCACTGAAAGCGGAATGAAGGTGTTCATCATCCACATGCCGTGATGCGAGACCCTGGGGAACACAAACAGCATGCCGCGGTTCTCCGGCAACATGCGCCGGTGCATCAGTCCCTGCATGCGGTTGCTGTCCGTCACCGCAACTTCAACGGTGAATTTCTGCTGGTTGGCGGAAAGCTCCATCTGCAGCATCGCAGCCTGTACGGTCGTCACCAGGCAAAGCGCAAATAGGGACAGCAGGCGTTTCATGCGGCAGCTTGGGGTATGCTTTTGGCCAGCCAGCCGGCGATGGAGGCGCGCAACGCGGCCACGTCGCCTATTGCCGGCAGTAATTCCAGTTTTAGTGCCGGATTGTCGCGACGGATTTCGGTCAGCAGTTCGGGTACGTCGTGCTTGAGGTGGCCGCCTTGAGCCATGAACAGCGGTGCGATATGGATGGAACGATGACCCGTGGCAACCAGTTCGGCAATGGCATCCTTAAGCGCGGGTGGCTGGAATTCGAGAAAGCTCAGTTTCACCGTGAGATCGCTGCGCACGGCGCCGAGCTGGGCGGCGATGTCGTGAAAGGGCAGCGCCCACTCGGGGTCGCGTGCGCCGTGGGCAAACAGGACGAGTGCGGCTGGGTTGACCATGCTCAGCCTTTGCCAGTGCTGCCGAAGCCGCCGGTACCGCGGCTGGATGCGGCGAAATCGTCGACGATGTTGAAAGCGACCTGCACGACGGGTACGACCACCAGCTGCGCCAGCCGTTCCAGCGGATTGATGGTGAATGCAGTGCTGCCGCGGTTCCATGTCGAGACAAACAACTGCCCCTGGTAATCGGAGTCGATCAGCCCAACCAGATTGCCGAGCACGATGCCGTGCTTGTGGCCGAGACCTGAGCGCGGCAGGATGATGGCGGCGAGACCGGAATTGGCGATGTGGATGGCCATGCCTGCCGGGATCAGCTCGGTCTGGCCCGGTTGCAGCGTCAGAGGTGCTTCGAGGCATGCACGCAGGTCGAGGCCAGCGGAACCAGGAGTCGCGTATTGCGGTATCTGGTTACGCAGTCGCGCGTCAAGAATCCTGACATCAATCGATTGCATGGAGAAAGACGCGATCGGTTACCGGGATCGGCGGAGTTTGCTTCCGCTGAGGCTGGTGACGTGTTCAATGATCTTGCGTGCGACAACATCCTTGGAAGCGCGCGGCAGGCGGTGGGTGCCGGCGTCGTCGAGCAGCGTGACTTCATTGTCGTCGGCACCGATCGCCTCCTGTACAAGGTTGGCGATCATGAGCGGTACTTTCTTGCGGCGGCGTTTCTGGTCGGCGTAGGCGTCGAGATTGCGGCTCTCGGCGGCAAAACCGACGCAGAACGGCGGTTTGGGCCGCGCGGCGACCCAGCCGAGGATGTCGGGGTTGGGCGTTAGCTTGAGTGTCAGCTGGTTTTCGTCTGTTTTCTTGATTTTGTGTTTGCGCGGCGCGTTGACCCGGTAATCGGCCACCGCGGCGACACTGATAAAGATATCGGCCTTGGCGACATGTTTTTTTACAGCATCAAACATTTCCGCTGCGGTCTGCACGCGCGTCACCGCTGCATCGGCCGGCGGTGTAAGGCTGACCGGGCCGCTGACTAGCGTGACCTCGGCGCCAGCGGCAATAGCCGCGCGCGCCAGCGCATAGCCCATCTTCCCCGAACTGCGGTTGGTGATGCCGCGTACTGCGTCGATCGGTTCGAACGTGGGTCCCGCGGTCATCAGCACGCGTTTCCCCGACAGCGTTTTCGGTTCGAGCTGGGCGCTGATGGTTTCGGCGAGATCATCGGCTTCTAGCATGCGTCCCAAGCCGGTTTCGCCGCAGGCCTGGTCACCGCTGTCCGGACCGAGGATGACGACTCCGTCGCGTTTGAGTTGCGCGATATTGCGCCGGGTCGCCGGGTGTTCCCACATCTGGCGGTTCATTGCTGGCGCGATGATCAGCGGGCATTCGCGCGCCAGGCACAGCGTCGACAGCAGATCGTTGGCGAGTCCGTTGGCGGCCTTGGCGATGAAGTCCGCGCTGGCAGGTGCAACGATGATGGCCTGCTTGTCGCGGCTGAGTTCGATATGTCCCATCGCGTTGTGTACGCGCGCATCCCACATGTCGGTGTGCACGGGATGTCCCGATAGCGCTTGCAGAGTCGCCCGGGTGATGAAGCCGCAGGCCGCCTCTGTCATTACCACATGCACGTCGATGCCGCGGTCGCCGAGCCGGCGTATTAGTTCCGCCGCCTTGTATGCGGCGATACCGCCGGTGAGCCCGAGCAGGATGCTTTTTCGTTCGATTTTGTTAGAAATATCAGGCACGTAGCGTATCCCTTGGACGGGGATACCAGTTTAACTGCAACCCGCCGGCGGGTAAACCGGGGGCTTTGCCGAGCATTTGGAATGAACGACCGGAATATTCTGATCATGGCAATCACCAACTGGCCGCTGGATGAGCGGCTCCGAGAAAAACTGCTGGCCAAGGGGCCGCAAAGCCTGTCGGGTGCGGAACTGGTGGCGATATTCCTGCGCACAGGCATCAAGGGCAGAGGTGTGGTGGAACTGGCGCGTACGCAGTTGGTGCGATTTGGTTCGTTATCAGCTTTGGCGGGCGCGGCGACGGAAATATTCTGTTCCGAGCCCGGCCTGGGTCTGACAGAAAATATGCTCAATTGCAGGCGGCGCTGGATATTGCACGACGCACCCTGCGTGAAAAGCTGGATTTAGGATCTGCGCTTTCTGCGCCGCAGACGTTGCGCGATTATCTGCGGCTGACGCTGTGCGGAGGGCCGCATGAGGTTTTTCTTGCGGTGTTTCTCAACGCCCAGCGCCGGGTGGTTGCGAGCGAGGAACTGTTCCGCGGGACCTTGACCCAGACCAGTATTTATCCGCGCGAGCTCGTCAAGCGGGCGCTGCATCAAAATGCCGCTGCGGTGATTTTTGCGCATAATCACCCGCCCGGGGCGGCTGAACCCAGCCGCCCCCCCCCAGAGCAGACCACCCCCCATAAAAAATCAATGGGCCAGCCGTTCATCGGTCCGCTCAACAAGTTTTCTTACGTCGAAAACTTCTTGAACATGATGTTCGCCGTGCCGGCCGAGGAATACAAAGTCAGTCCGACCGTCTCCGACGCTATGGACACGATCCTGATCCTGCACGCCGACCACGAGCAGAACGCCTCCACCTCCACGGTGCGGACG
>JAYOED010000028.1:0-874 GCA_038106575.1 Burkholderiales bacterium | reverse complement strand
GCGGCTGAACCCAGCCGCCCCGACGAAGAGCTGACCACCGCACTGAAACAGTCATGGGCCCTGTTGGGAGTGCGAGTTCTCGATCATTTTGTCGTTGCCGCTGACTGTGCTTTGTCGTTCGCTGAGCGCGGATTAATATAAATTATTGTTTTTGTTATTAAAAATAGTATTTCATTGGCGCATGGCCGCTGCCGGAGTGGGTTGAGGTCTGCACCCGTTACAGTGTATGATCCGCCCTTTTCTGAATTTGCGGAGCACTATTATGTCCCGGGTTTGCAAAGTCACCGGCAAAAAACCGATGGTCGGGAATAATGTTTCCCATGCCAATAACAAGACCAAGCGGCGTTTCCTGCCCAACCTGCAAAAACGCCGGTTCTGGGTTGAAACCGAGAACCGCTGGGTCAGCCTGCGGGTTTCCAGCGCCGGACTGCGCACCATTGACCGCAAGGGCATCGATGTTGTGCTGGCCGATCTGCGTGCCCAGGGCATGAACATCTAGGAGCGATCATGCGCGAGAAAATCAAACTCGAATCTACCGCTGGCACTGGCCACTTCTACACCACCACCAAGAACAAGCGAACGATGACCGAAAAGATGGAGATCAAGAAGTTCGATCCCGTCGCGCGCAAGCACGTGGCTTACAAGGAAGCCAAGATCAAATAAGAATAAATCCTGACGCCGCTACCGCCGGTTTATTTCCGTCTGTCCAATTAGACGTAGAGCGTTATTAACCAGCCGGCAACAAAAAACCCACCATCCGGCGGGTTTTGTTTTTGTGAGGCCTGATATCGCGGTGAATCCGGAGTTCCTAAAGAGCCGTCGCGAGCAGGTCAGTCCGCGAAGAGCCGCGCAGCAGGTTATTCAAGCGTAACAG
>JAYOED010000027.1:0-28573 GCA_038106575.1 Burkholderiales bacterium | reverse complement strand
GGTCAACGGTAATGCGCGCTTGCCGAGGTCGGGTTTCTGCGGATGGTTGGGGGCGTGGCAGTCTTCCTGCTGCTCTTCCGGATAGTTGTCGATGACGAGTTTCAGCGGATCGAGTACCGCAATTCGCCTTTCTGCGATATCGTTGAGATGTTCGCGCATGCAGTCTTCGAGTACCGAGTAGTCGATCCACGAGTCGGCCTTCGATATACCGATGCGCTCAGCGAACTGGCGAAACCCCTCGGGGGTGTAGCCGCGCCGCCGTGCGCCGGCCAGCGTCGGCAATCGCGGATCATCCCAGCCGGTAACGTGTTTTTCCTCGACCAGCTGGATGAGCCTGCGCTTTGACAGCACGACATAAGTCAGGTTGAGTCGCGCGAATTCAATCTGCTGCGGCAAGGGGCGGTCGAGCAGGCCGCCATCGGCGAGTTTGCCGAGCAGCCAGTCGTAGAACGGCCGCTGGTCCTCAAATTCGAGGGTGCACAGCGAATGGGTGATGCGTTCCAGCGCGTCCTCAATCGGGTGGGCGTAGGTGTACATCGGATAGATGCACCAGGCGTCGCCGGTGCGATGGTGGGTTGCCTTGCGAATACGGTAGATCGCTGGGTCGCGCAGGTTGATATTGGGCGAGGCCATGTCGATTTTTGCGCGTAGCACCATCGCGCCGTCTGCATGCTTCCCGGCGCGCATTTCGCGGAAGCGCTGGAGCGATTCGGCGACGGGGCGGTCGCGCCAGGGCCCGGGACGGCCGGGCTCCGTCAGTGTGCCGCGGCCGGCGCGGATTTCGTCAGCACTCTGCTCGTCGACATAGGCGTGGCCGGTGTTGATCAGGTGTTCCGCCGCTTTATGCATGAAACCGAAGTAGTCGCTGGCGAAATACTGGTGGGGCCCCCAGTCGAACCCCAGCCACGAAACGGCGTCACTGATGGCATCGACGTATTCCTGTTCCTCTTTTTCGGGGTTGGTATCGTCGAAGCGCAGATGGCAGGCGCCACCGTAATGCAACGCAAGGCCGAAATTGAGGCAAATTGATTTGGCGTGCCCGAGGTGAAGGTGGCCGTTAGGTTCGGGCGGGAAGCGGGTGCGGATTTTTGCCGGATCGGCGCCGGCATCGCGGTGTAGGGTTGCCTGGCCTGGAACGCTACCCCAGCCGCGACCGGCATATTTGCTGCTCGCGAGATCAGCCTCGATATGGCTGCGGATGAAATTCGAAGTGGATGCCGCCGCTGGCGCGGCGCCGGACTTTGCTGATTTGGCCATGCTGGATGATGCGGGGCAAAAATAGTCATTCTAACCCGCGCCGCGGCAGCGGGCGGATTCAAGCTCGTCTTTTTGGATAGCCGTTTCTGGATGGCGGCGAGCAGGGCGTCGAAGGTAAATGGCTTGGTGATGTAGTCATTGGCGCTTAGCTCGAAGCCGAATTTGCGCTGATAGACCCGAGTGCTGGCGGTCAGGAAAATGAACTGGATATGGCTAGTGGTGACATTTTCACGGAATGTGAACATTGTGTCGAAGCCGTCCATCATCGGCATCGCGATGTCGCAAACGATCAGGTCGGGCATTTCCTTCATCGCAACCTCGATGCCGTCCTCGCTGTTGGCGGCGACAAAAATGTCGTACTGCTCGGTAAGAAGAAAACGCACGATGTTGGCGTGCAAATTGGCCTCGTCCTCGATGATCAGGAGGGTGGCGATGTCAGTGTTTGCGAAGAGGCGGGGTAATTGCAAAGCGGGTGCCGTGACCGACTTCGCTTTCCAAAGAGATGCTGCCGCCGTGCAGGTCGATGGATTTCTTGACGATCGCGAGACCAGGGCTGGTGCCGGAAATATTGTCGACATCGGCTGCGCAATGGAAGGCCTCAAACATGCGGCCGTGGTCTTTTCTGGGTATGCCGATACCCCAGTTGGCGATTTCTGCAGGAGCTGCCAGTGTCCCCGGCTGGGTGATCAGGTTCTGTACGCTGTACGTGGTCAGGGCGCAGAAAGCCGGATTAACCAGAACGAAAAGGCCGTCGGTATCGACCACGCAAATTCCGGATCGAACGGCCTCAAAAGCAGCCCGCAACAGGATGTAGTCCGGCGAGGACACCATGTTTTGCCAGCAGACTTTGCTTTTTTTTCATGTTGGGTTGAATGGATCGCACCGGATAAGGCGTTCGCCTTAGCGGTTGCGCGGAGTGCGGATGCGGAGAGTATGTTTGTCATGCCAGTTTTTGGGCAGGAGCCATCTTGGCGCTGTTGGGCTATCCTATGCGAGTGCAATGAATACCATGGCCTTCCAAGCACTGCGCGCCTTGTCCGACGGCGCATTTCACTCCGGTGAGGATATCGCGCGGACGCTGGGGGTTACCCGCAGCGCGGTTTGGTACGGTATTCGCGGAATTGCCGGTGCCGGCTTCAAGGTCGAAAGTGTTCGCGGCCGCGGTTATCGCCTTACGCAACCGCTGTCACTGCTGGACAGGGACGGAGTGTGCCTTGCGCTCGGAAGCGCTGCTGACCGGATCACCCTGGAAATCAGTGACATGCTAGATTCGACCAACACGCAGTTGATGCGTCGAGCGGAACGGGGCGCGCCTTCCGGACTGGCGGTCGCAGCGGAAGCGCAGACTGCAGGCCGGGGTCGGCGTGGTCGGGTGTGGTATTCCGCAATCGGCAGCGCATTGACCTTTTCACTGCTGTGGCGCTTTAACCAGGGCGCCCGCGAGCTCGCGGGACTGAGTCTGGCGACGGGGGTGGCGCTGGTACGGGCATTGCGAGCAACGGGAGCGCATGACGTTCGGCTGAAATGGCCTAACGATGTTGTTTGCCGCCGGGCAAAATTGGCCGGCATCCTGATTGAGATGCAAGGTGACATGCTGGGTCCGAGCGCAGCGGTGATCGGCATCGGTGTCAACGTACGCGCTGACACTAGGCTGTCGGTTTCTGTTGAACAGCCGGTGGCTAATCTGGAAAAAATTAGGGGCGTTCCTGTGGACCGCAATGAGTTGTTGGCGCTTTTGTTGGCAGAACTGGTTGCAGTGCTTGATATTTTTTCCGCTCGAGGTTTTGCACCGCTGCGCGAGGAATGGCAACGATTGCATGCGCAGCAGGACCGCGAAGTGGTGCTGCTGATGCCCGAAGGGAGAACGTTGACCGGTGTCGCCCGCGGAGTTGCCGACGACGGCGCATTGCTGCTGGAAACTCCTGACGGCGTCAGCCGGCACCACGGCGGCGAAATCACCCTTCGTGAAGGTGGAGCTGATACGTGAATGTCCTCGCGATCGACGCCGGTAATACCCGCATCAAATGGGGATTCAGTAAAAATGGCAGCTGGCTGCGCCAAGGCTGGCTGCCCACTACTCGTGCGGCTGAACTTGGAGCGGAACTGGCGCCGTTGCCCCAGGCGGGCCGTATTGTCATCTCGAATGTGGCGGGCAACGCCGTGCAGAAGAAAATCGCGGCCGCATTCAAGGGGGTTGATCCGGAGCCGCAATGGATAGTCAGTGCGCAGGCTCAGTGCGGCGTCACCAGCGGCTACGATAAACCGGCCACTCTAGGCTCAGACCGTTGGGCTGGGTTAGTCGGCGCCTGGCATCAGACCGGGCATGCCTGCGTGGTGGTCAATGTTGGTACGACAATGACGGTGGATGCACTCGACAGAGAAGGTGCCTTCCTCGGCGGCTTCATCGTTCCGGGTGCTGATCTGATGAGGGAAGCGCTGGCCCGTGATACCGCCAACCTCGCGGCACGAGATGGCAGTTTCAGCTATTTTCCCGACAATACCGGGGATGCCATTGTCAGCGGGACGTTGAACGCGCTGGCTGGTGCCGTCGAGCGGATGGTCGGCTATCTTGCGGAAAGCGATGGCAATGAGCCGCCGGTGATTCTCTCCGGTGGGGGCGCGGCACTGGTCGAAGGGCTAATCCGTGGGCATGTCAAGTTAGTGGACAATCTGGTGCTGGAAGGTTTGCTGCAGATCGCACTGCAAAACGTGAAACAGAACTGTTGATGAGAATTCTTTTCCTGCTGCTATTGCTTGCAAACGTCGGCTTTATTGCCTATCAGCGGTTTGTCATTACCTCCGACGATACTGCAATGAGTATTTCTTCACTACAGATCAGCCCGGGAAAGATACGACCCCTGGCCGCCGAAACCGTCTCGGCAGTGGCGCCCGGGATAAAGCCCGTGCCGATACTGGCCGCCTGCGTGGAGTGGGGCGCTTTTACCGGATCCGATATTGCCCGCGCTGATTCGTTACTTGCGACGCTGGCCCTTCCGGTAAACGTGATCCAGCGCCGTGTTTCCGATGTTGATGGTTACTGGGTACATATGCCGCCGCAAAAAAACAAGGCCGAAGTCGATAGTAATGTGGGCGAATTGAAGGCAATGGGAATTACCGAGTTCTTCGTGGTGAACGAGGTCGGGCAATGGCGCAACGCGATTTCGCTCGGGCTCTTCAAGACAGAGGCTGCCGCTGAAACCGAACTGGAACTTTTGCGTCAACGCGGCGTGCGTCACGCCATCGTTACGCGGCGGGAGAAGTCTCTCAAGCAGGCGATTTACTATCTGCGGGAGCCTGACTCGTCGATCATTGCCGGCCTCACCCAACTGAACCGGAATTTCACCGGTTCTGAAATCAAGGTCGGCAGCTGCCCGGCGGGCATCGTCAGGCAGTAAGTTCTGAACGCAAGGGCGATATCCGGCTGAACCGGGGATTAGCTGGGCGCCGAAGACCGTACGCGCGAGATTAGTTCTGTTGTCGAGCGTTGGTGGTCGAAAGCGATGGAATGCACTGATCCGCCCCAGCTTTGTACCTCTTTCGCACCGACGATAGCATCCGGCTTCCAGTCTCCCCCCTTGACCAAGATATCGGGTTTGAGGGAGACGACAAGTTCCAGGGGGGTATCTGTTTCAAACCAGATTACGACATCGACGGCGCGCAGCGCCGCGATAACGGCAGCACGGTCGAATAGGGTGTTGAGTGGGCGGTCGGCCCCTTTGCCCAGACGCCTTGCCGAGGCATCACTGTTCAGTGCGACCACCAGGCTTGCGCCCAGCGCCCGCGCCTGGGCGAGATAGGTCACATGGCCGCGGTGCAGGATGTCGAAGACGCCATTGGTAAACACCAGCGGCCGCGGAAGTTGTGTGACGATTGTCCGTACATCAGCGGGTGCGCTGATGCGCTTCTCAAATTCGGGTGAAGTTCCCATCGTTCGTAGTCTACGCCGGCTCGCCTGCGGCGACAAACACCTGGGCCTCCCAATCAGGCGGGCGCGATTTCCTTGCGGAAACGGTTTAGGTCCTTGATCGATTCGAACTTGCGGCCGAAAAGCAGCGACAGGTTGTGCAGGATCACACCGACCACTTTCTGTTCCCAGTCACGATCAAAGCGGATCTGTTCATTGAGCCAGTGCTCCAGCCATGACGGATCAGGTAGCCTGCTCTGCACGGTATCGTTCGGAAACAGCGTCTTGTTGACATGTAGGTTGGTCGGATGCAGCGGCTTTCCACTGCGCGCGGAACTGGCCATCAGTACGCCGACCTTGGCGAATGCAGCACGCGCCGATTCGCCGACTGTGTTCAGCGCGCGTTTCATGTATTGCAGATAAGCGCCGCCATGCCGCGCCTCGTCGCGGGAGATCAGGTTGTAGATGTGCTTGATTACCGGTTCGGTGTGCCACTGCATGGCGCAGCGGTACCAGTGATTAAGGCGGATCTCCCCGCAGAAATGCAGCATCAGCGTTTCTAGCGGCGGTGCCGGATCAAAGGTGAATCGCACCGCGTGTAGTTCCTCTGGCGTCGGCGTCAGATCCGGCCGGAAGCGGCGCAGATAGTCGATCAGCACCAGAGAATGCTTTTGCTCCTCGTAAAACCACACTGACATGAAAGCGGAGAAATCGCTGTCGTTCTGGTTGTCGCGCAGGAACATTTCGGTTGCAGGCAGGGCGGCCCATTCCGTGATCGCGTTCATCTTGATGGTCAGCGCCTGCTCGTCGGAAAGGAGCTTGCTGTCAAAACTGTCCCATGGGATGTCGTCAGCCATGTTCCAGCGGATGCGCTCCAGGGACTTGAAAATCTCCGGGTAGAGCATGTTGTCAGCAGTTACAAATTCGGTGTTCGGTTGCATCGGGTTCTCGTTGGCCCTAGGGTGATTGGATCAATTTGATATTCAGGCAATTGTTGCAAGCAAGCGGTCGGCTTCGGTGCGAATGGCTGCGCGCTCGCCTGCGCCCAGGCGTCGGAGGTTGCGCGTCATCAGCACCGTGCGCGGGTTGGCGGCCAGTTCGGGTTCGTGCCGGTCTAGAAAATTCCAGTATAAGACGGTAAACGGACAGGCCCGCGCGCCGGTTTTTTCTGCCGGACGGTAACGGCACTTGCTACAGTAATTGCTCATGCGCTTGATATACGCGCCGGAGGCGACGTAAGGCTTGCTGGTGTAACGGTCACCGTGCGCATGCAGCGCCATGCCCATGGTGTTGGGAAGTTCGGCCCATTCGACAGCATCGACATAAACCGCCAGGTACCACTCGTGCACGGCCTTCGGATCAAGGCCGGCCAGCAGCGCGAAATTGCCGGTGATCATCAGGCGCTGGATGTGATGGGCATAGCCGTAGCGCAGCGTCTGGCTGATTGCGGCGCGCAGGCAGCTCATTTCGGTTTCGCCGGTCCAGAACCACTGTGGCAGCGCGCGGTGGTGGTCGAAGTGGTTGGCCTCAAGCATGGCCGGCATGCCCAGCCAGTAGACGCCGCGGATGTACTCGCGCCAGCCTAGGATCTGCCGCACGAAGCCCTCGACCGCGGCGAGCGGAGCTCGCTTTTCACGCCAGGCGGTACACGCTGCCGCGATGACCTCGCGGGGTGCAAGCAGCTTCAGGTTCAGCGCTGCCGACAGCAGCGAATGCCAGCCGAAGGGCATATCGCTCCACATGGCGTCTTGCTAAGCGCCGAACCCGCTGAGGCGGTTATCGACAAAATCGTCGAGCGCGCGCAGTGCTTCGGCTCGCGTGACTGGCCAGCCGAAATCGGCGAGCGAGCCGGGATGATCGTTAAAGCGGCTTTTCACGAGAGAAATGACATCGCGAGTGATGCGGTCAGGTGCAAACCGCAGCGGCTGCGTCACGAATTCCGGCCCGCCCTTGGGAAATGCGCCACGGTTCTCGGCATCAAAGTTCCAGCGCCCGCCCTCCGGTTCGCCGTCGGCCATGAGTACGTCGTTGCGGCGCCGCATATCGCGGTAGAAATGCTCCATGCGCAGCGTCCTGCGGCCTTTGGCCCAGGCCGAGAACTGTTCGCGGCTGCACAGAAAATGGGTGTCGGGCCGGATTTCCAGCGGAACCCCAGCTTCGAGGCAGACCGATTCGATAAGCACGCGGATGCGGTGTTCACCCGGCTCGCAGACAACAACCCTGGCCGGCCGGCGTTGAGTGATCAGGGCTTGCAGATTTGCGTCAATGCCGCCATCAGCAGCTCCAAGCGATAGATAGGTCAGCGGCAGTTTTCGCTCACTTAGCAGTGCCGCGAAATGGCGCATCGCCGACAGGAACAGCACGATGCGCGCCTTGTGGCTCCACGCGTGGGTTGCCTCGCCTGCGGCTTCGATCATGACGACGTGGTCGAGTTTGGTGTCGATACCGGCCAGTGCTGAGTTGTCTAGGCTGAGCTGATCACCCAGTATCAATAGTAGGTTGCGCATGGCTCAGGCGCGCCGGCAGCGTTCGGAGCAGTATTTGACGGCTTCCCAGACGCGTGCCCAGCGTCGGCGCCACGCCATGGGCCGGCCGCAGCGCGCGCAGATTTTCACCGGGAGTTCGGATTTACGCATGGGTAGCACTACGCGTGCTCGACGCGCCAGCGCTCCAGTGCATAGCGCATTTCTTCGAGGGAGTGCAGCAGCAACACACCGTGGGGGATCTTGCGCGCTCGGCGTAGGGCACCGCCGCTGCCCCAAACTTTGGTGTCTTCTGGCAACAGGTCGCGCAGTTCTTCCAGCCCGGCCAGTGCAGCAGCCTGGGTCATCGCGCTGCTGAACGAAAGCACCACCACGTCGACGTTGTAGGCTGGCACTGCATTCTTGATGTCGATGATCGGCGTCTCGGTGCCAAGTGCGACACAACTGGCCCCCTCCGCCGCGAGGACGGCTTCAACCATCAGCAGACCGATGCGGTGTTTTTCCCCGGGTAGAGAGGTCAGTAGGACGCACGGCTTTTTGCCGCTTCCCGGCTGCGTAACGATGGCGTTGCGCAGCATGTTCTGGACATGTTCCGAATACAGGTGCTCGTCAAATATGGCGATTTTCCCAGCCAGCCAAGCTTCGCCGATCCATTGATTGAGTCCGGCCACGATTTCCGTGACGAACCGCAGTAGGCCCTGCTTCATCAGGGCCTGCAAGAGCGAATTGCGGAATCCGTCGATATCGTGACGCAGCAGCAGATCAAGGATCGCGGCAATCTCGGCGGGCGGTGCTCGTTCTGTCGCCTGCGCGGATATTAGGCGCGACAGTTCGGCTGAGTCCCGGTTGACAATCTTACCGGGGCGGTGGCCGTTGTTGATTAGCAGCCGCAGCAGGCGTAGCTTTTCCATCTGGGGTAGGGTGTAGAGGCGCCCCTCATTTTGGTCACGCTCAGGTTTCGGAAAACCGTAGCGGCGTTCCCAGACTCGCAACAGATCCTTGGATAAACCGGTGTCCCGCTCGACGGCGGCGATGTTATACAAGCCCCCCTGCTTTTCTAAGTTAGTATTCACTTTTAATTATTTGTATTGGACAAAATTAGATTAAAGCAGCTAAAATTAAGAAAAAATCTGTTAACATGCATTTCTGTATTAGACATTATTGGTCAGAGGTTGGACAAAGTCAACCCGGGTAAAGCGATTCTTGATTAGGGCCGACTACGGGCACAACCCGGCAACTAGCGTACTGTAATGGACATCAACGCACTTTTTACAGTAGCCGATAAGCAATGAACGCACTGGTGAAACTGCCACTCGCGGCTGTGCAGTCGATCATCGATCAGCGCAACATCTACACCGACCACTCGGCCTACGCGCAGCTAAAGCGCGTCACGCGTGACTGATCATGCGACCGACGGTATTCGGCAGGCGTATTGCCGTAATCGGTTCGGGCATCGCTGGTTTGTCCGCGGCATGGCTGCTTGCGCGCGAACATGCGGTGACGCTGTTCGAAGCCAACGACTATTTGGGCGGCCACAGCCATACCGTGGATGTCGCGCTGGACGGTATTAGTGCGCCGGTAGACACGGGTTTTCTGGTGTTCAACGACTGCACCTACCCGAACCTGACTGCGCTGTTCGAACAGCTTGACGTCGAGTCCTGCGCTAGCGACATGTCGTTTTCGGTGCGGATCGAGGCGGAGAATCTCGAATGGGCTGGGAGCAGCGTGTCGACCCTGTTCGCGCAGTGGCGTAATCTTGTTCGTCCCGCTTTTTGGGGTATGCTCGCGGACATTGCACGCTTCAATCGTGCGGCCACGGTAATTGCGCGAGCCGGGCAGGGCGCTGCAGGTTCTCTTGGGGACTTCCTCGACGCTGGTCGCTACGGTCGTGCGTTTCGAGACTGGTACCTGCTGCCGATGGCCGGTGCAATCTGGTCGTGCCCAACCGCAACGATGCTCGACTATCCGTTGCAGACTTTTCTTGCCTTCTGCGCCAATCATGGTCTGCTGCAGATCAGCGACCGGCCGCAGTGGCGGACAGTAGTCGGCGGTTCACGTAACTACGTAGCGCGCATGGCCGAGGGTATTCCCGACATCCGCCTCAATACGCCGGTCACCGGCATTGCGCGGCAAACGGATCGCGTCGCGTTGCGGTTGCACCCCGGCAAGGTCGAGTCGTTCGATGAAGTCGTGCTGGCCTGCCACAGCGACCAGGCCTTGCGCCTGCTCGCGGATGCCGACGAGGACGAACACGCCGTTCTGGGAGCGATCCACTACCAGGACAATGAGGTGATCCTGCATAGCGACCGCAGTTTCCTACCGCGGAAGCGGTTGGCATGGTCGGCCTGGAACTACCATGCTGAGTGTGCTGCGCCGGCGGGTCGTCCCGTCGGCGTCAGCTACCTGATCAATATGCTGCAGCCGCTGCCGTTCAAGCAGCCGGTGGTGGTGACATTGAACCCGGGACAGCAGCTGCGCAGCGAAAACGTCATTGATCGCTACACCTATGCCCACCCCGTGTTTGATCGCGCGGCAATCTCCGCGCAGGCGCGGTTGCCGCAATTACAGGGTCGCCGCAATACCTGGTTCTGCGGCGCCTGGGCGGGCTATGGTTTTCATGAGGATGGTCTCAAGGCCGGCATGGCTGTGGCCGCAAGCCTGGGGGTGGCCGCGCCTTGGCAGTCGCAGGCGGTCTTGGGCTCACCTGTGCTGAGGACGGCCGCATGAGCGACGCACAGGCCTTGCTATACCACGGTACGGTGCTGCACCGGCGGCTTGCGCCGGTTACGCACGCGTTTCGTTACGGCGTGTTCTACCTCCGGGTGCGCGTCGATCAGCTGCCACAGCGCTGGCCGGGGCTGTTCTCGCACAACCGCTGGAACCTGTTCAGCTTTCATGATGCCGATCACGGTCCGCGTGACGGCAGCGCGTTGCTGCCCTGGATACGCAGCCTGCTTGCACGACACGGCTTGGAGAGCGCTGACGGTGCGGTCTGGCTGCAGACGTTTCCTCGCGTGCTCGGGTATGTGTTCAACCCGGTCAGCTTCTGGCTGTGTCACGATCGCGCGGGCAGCTTGCGGGCAGTGCTCGCCGAGGTCAGCAATACCTTCGGCGAACGTCACAATTATCTGGTTGCGCATCCCGGCGGACGGCCTATCGAGCCGGGAGACTGGCTGACCGCGCACAAGGTGTTCCACGTATCGCCGTTTTTTCCGGTCAGCGGGCATTACCAGTTTCGCTTCAATGACGCCGGAGCACATTGCAATTTTCGCATCGACTACAGCATTGCCAGTGGCGGGCAATTGATGACGGCAATCGGCGGCAGCGCGTCCGTCCTAGGCAGCGCGCAGCTGGCTTGGGCATTTTTTCGCTACCCGTGGATGACGCTGGGCGTGATCCTGCGTATCCATTATCAGGCACTGCGCTTGTGGTTGAAGCGCGTGCCCTTTCATTCCAAACCACAGCCTCCGGCAGAAGAGACAACCTCATGAGCAATGCAATAACCCATCCGGGCCACACCCGGTCCGAACCGACTGCCGCGCGGTGGCTACTCCGCATGCTGGCGCAACTGCAATGCGGCAGCATCGAGGTATCCTGTCCCGACGGACGGAAGCTGTCTTTTAAGGGTAAGCGCAGCGGCCCGCATGCTGATCTGCAGCTCAAGGATTGGAAGGTCTGCA
Source organism: Burkholderiales bacterium (assembly GCA_038106575.1). Lineage (GTDB taxonomy): Bacteria > Pseudomonadota > Gammaproteobacteria > Burkholderiales > SG8-41. The sequence goes on along the minus strand of JAYOED010000027.1, from coordinate 17,249 downwards.
GCGATCTGCTGAGCCGCGGAGACATCGGCCTCGCCGAGGCTTTCATCGATGGCCGTGCTCACTCCGCCGACCTGATGCGGTTGCTGTTGCTGGGTGCGTTGAACGAGCAGGCGCTTGAGCAAGCGATCCATGGTCGCTGGTGGGCGACACTGGCGCACCGGTTGCGTCACCTGCTGCGCCCAAATTCCCGCCGCGGCAGCCGCAAGAACATCGAGGCGCATTATGATCTCGGCAACGATTTCTACAGCTTGTGGCTGGATCCGTCGATGACTTATTCGTCAGCCTTGTTCGAAGGCGACCCGGCGCGCAGCCTCGAGCAGGCACAGCAAGCAAAGTACGCACGCATCCTGCGGAAACTCGATGCGCAACCACGGGACCATATCCTCGAGATCGGCTGCGGTTGGGGTGGATTTGCCGAATTTGCCGCGCGCGCAGGTTGTCGCCTCACGGGCGTGACCATTTCACCGTCGCAACTCGAATACGCACAGCGCCGTATCAAGGCTGCCGGTTTTCAGGGCAGCGTCGATTTGCGGCTGATGGATTACCGCGACCTCGAAGGACAGTTCGATCACGTGGTCTCGATCGAGATGTTTGAAGCTGTGGGTGAGCGTTACTGGCCGAGTTATTTTGCCGCGGTGCGCGATCGGATGCGCCCCGGCGGCCGCGCGCTGGTACAAACGATCACCATTGCCGAAGAAAAGTTCGAGCGTTACCGCACCGGGACCGATTTCATCCAGCAGTACATTTTCCCGGGCGGCATGCTCCCGTCACCTGGTCGCTTTCGGCAGGAGGCTAATTCGCAGGGGCTGGCGGTTAGCGAGATGCATGGCTTTGGTCTCGATTACGCCCAAACCCTTCGTCATTGGCATGAGCAGTTCAACGCCGTGGCGCAGCAGGTGCAGGACCAGGGTTTTGACCGTCGATTCATGCACACTTGGCAGTTTTACCTGGCGTACTGCGAAGCCGGGTTCCGGGCGCGTGCAACTAACGTGGTGCAGGCCCTGCTGACCCATGCTTGAGCGAATATTGGTTATGTCCGCTCTGCTGTTGGTGCCGCCTGGGGGCGCGGCTACCGCGGCGGAGTTGCCCGCTGCGGCCTGTCGTGCGTTAGAAATGTGCCGCATCGTCGGCCAAGGTACGCTTCACTGGTGGGGCTTCCATGTCTATGATGCCACACTGTGGTCGCGTTCCGGAAAGTGGCAGGCGCGGGCCCCTTACGCGCTCGACATTCGTTATGCACGCCGCATCAGCGGGGCCCAGCTCGCGGAAACTAGTGTCGACGAGATGCGCCGCCTGGCTATTGGCGATGACGATTCGCGCCGACGCTGGGGCGACGCCATGCGGCGTATCTTTCCCGATGTCGCGCCTGGCAGCCGGCTGATCGGAGTCTACCGGCCGCATCAGGGCGCAGCGTTCTACTCCGCCGATGCTTACCTTGGCGCCATCGACGATCCGGAGTTCGCGCGGGGCTTCTTCGCGATCTGGCTTGATCCGCGCACGCAGAAGCCGGAACTGCGTATGGCTTTGCTCGGCCGTAATGAACACCCTCACTAGGCGCGAGCTGGTTGCGTATGCGGCGGCTAGCCTACCGCTGGCAGCGGCTGCGCTGCCAGTTTATGTTAACGTGCCGAAACTCTACGCCAGCCTCGGTCTTGATCTCGCATTGATCGGAGCAATCCTGCTTGCTGTGCGCGTGCTCGATGCGGTCAGTGATCCGCTGCTCGGGCTGCTTGCCGATCTGGTGCCGGCGCGCTGGGGCGGCCGCAAGGTTATGCTCGCGGCCGCCGTGCCCGTGGTAGCCGCCGGTATGTATCTGCTGTTCCATCCGCCAGCGAACGGCATCGGGCTGGTGTCGTGGCTGGGGGTGTCGCTCATTCTCGTGTATCTGGGTTTGAGCGCAGCCAGCATCAGCTATTTCGCATTGGGCAGCGCGCTGTCGCGCGATTACGCGGAGCGCACGCGTATCACGGCCGCGCGCGGCGTGGCGGCCTTGATGGGCGTGCTGCTGGCGGCGGCTCTGCCGGAGTTGCTCACGCAGCATAATGGCGCTGCCGCTGGCATGAGCTATTTCAGTGTGCTGTTTGCGCCGCTGCTGCTGGTGGCTGTTGCGGTTACGGTATTGGCGGGGCCGCAGGCACCACCGCTGCGCGGCGCGCAAACGCTGCAGCTCGAAAACTTGCTGCAGCCGCTGCGCAATCGCCGCTTCCGGCGGCTGGCGGGAATATTCTTGGTCAACGGCGTCGCTGCTGCGATCCCGGCGACGCTAGTGCTCTTTTACGTCGCAGATGTGCTACAGCGTGCGGATCTGATTGCGCTGTTTTTGGTGGTGTATTTCATGTCCGGTGCTGCGGGTATGCCGGTCTGGGTGCGCATCGCAGCGGCGGTAGGCAAGACGCGCGCGTGGCTACTGGCGATGCTGCTGGCGATCGCGGCTTTTGTGTGGACCTATTTCCTTGGGCCTGGAGATATCGTTGCATTTGCGCTGGTGTGCGTGATGTCTGGTCTCGCATTCGGTGCCGACCTGGCGTTGCCGGCATCGATACTGGCGGATGTGATCGACGACGATGAGTCGGCGCAGGTGCGTCCGGACGGTGCCTATTTCGGCGCCTGGCATTTGCTGGAAAAGCTGGCACTGGCGCTGGCCGCCGGGATAGCGCTTCCGCTGCTGCAGGTCCTCGGATATGTTCCGGGTATGGCTGCAGCCGCGTGGTCGGCGCTGCCCTGGGTTTATGCATTGCTGCCCTGCCTGATAAAACTCGCCGCGGTGACCTTGTTGTGGTTTGCCGCGCCCGAGCCGGTGCGTGCGGGCACCCTGAAAGGAGTAGTGACATGAAGTGTTTTCGCCTGTTCCTGTTGCTTGTGATGCTGGCGCTCAGCGGCTGCAGTGCGGTGCCGGTCGAGCATTATCGCGACCAGCAACCGCAACTTGACCTGCAACGCTACTTCGATGGCACTATCGATGCCTGGGGTATTTTTCAGGACCGCAGCGGCAAGGTGGTCAAGCGTTTCACGGTGCGCATAGATGCCAGCTGGAAGGGCAATGTAGGCACTCTCGATGAGCACTTCGAATACTCAGACGGCAGCAGGAGCCGCCGCGTGTGGACCATTACGAGGCTGGATGAGCATCGCTACACGGGCACGGCGGCGGACGTGGTTGGCGAAGCGCGCGGGCTTGCCCACGGCAACGCGTTGCGCTGGCAATACGTGTTGAACCTGGAGGTCGACGGCAAAACCTGGAAGGTCGATTTCGACGACTGGATGTACCTGATGGACGAGAGCGTGATTCTCAATCGCTCAGCGATGAGCAAGTTCGGGATTTACCTGGGCGAAGTGACGTTGACGTTCCGCAAGCGTTCATGAGTCTGAATCCGCCCATCCGTAATTGGCAGGACAGGCGCGTCTGGATCATAGGTGCGTCGAGCGGCATCGGAGCTGCGGTCGCGCGCCTGCTGTTCGCGCTCGGTGCACGCGTGGCGATGTCCGCGCGCAGCGCCGACGAACTCGAGCGCATGGCGGAGATGCATCCAACCACTGCGCTGGCTGCGCCGCTGGACGTGACCGACGCTGCAGCCGTCTCGCCGGTGCTGCAGCGGATTATTGCTGCATGGGGCGGCATCGATCTCGTGCTGCTGTGCGCCGGCACGCACCGGCCAGTGCGCGCATGGGAGCTGGACGCGGAGGCAGCGCGCATGCTCATCGACGTCAACCTGAACGGCGTGATCAACTGCCTGACACCAGTGGTGGCGCAACTGCTCAAGCAGAAATCCGGTGGCGTAGGCGTGGTATCCAGCGTGGCCGGGTACGGCGGATTGCCGACGGCGCTGGTTTACGGTGCCACCAAGGCCGCACTGATCAACCTCGCCGAGACCTTGTATCTGGACCTGAAGCCACGCGGCATCGGTGTTCATTTGATCAATCCGGGGTTCGTCAAAACACCACTCACGGACAAAAACACGTTTTCCATGCCTGCGCTGATCGACGCTGACGAGGCTGCGCGTGAGATCATCGCAGGCTTGCAACGGGGACGGTTCGAAATCCATTTTCCGCGGCGCTTCACACTTTGGCTCAAATTGCTGCAGCTGCTGCCATATCGCTGGTATTTTACGCTGGTGCGCAAGGGGACGGGCCTCTAGATGCGTGATCGCGTGGACGCGCTGGTGTGGTTTTTCGAGACGCTGATGCCGGAGTCTCTGGACGATCTGGCACGGTTTTATTCAGAGGATTGCCGGTTCAGGGACCCGTTCAACGACGTTCACGGCCGGGATGAGCTGCGGGCGATTTTTCGGCATATGTTTGCCCAACTCGATACCCCGCGGTTTTACGTGAGAGATCGTGTGGTCGATTCGCCTCGCGTGCTACTAACCTGGGATTTCGAGTACCGATTTCGCCGTTGGCGGCCGCACATCACGCAACACATCCACGGCGCAAGCCTGCTGATGTTTGATGACGCAGGGCTGGTGAAGCTGCACCGGGATTATTGGGATGCTGCGGAAGAGGTTTACGAAAAATTGCCCGGCATAGGTAGGCTGATGCGCTGGCTGAAACGCAAAGGGCGCCCGGAGGCGCCCCGGTGACGCAATAACCTATTATTTAAATTGATATTTTAGTTGAGGTATTCGAAAACACGAACTACCTTGCGCACTCCGCCGGTAGAGCGTGCCACTTCGGTGGCATCAGCGGCTTCCTGCCGCCAGACCAGTCCCATCAGGTAAACGGTTCCGTTCTCGCTGATTACCTTGACATGCAGCGGGCTGAATTTTCGAGAGTCGACGAAACGCGCCTTGACTTTGGACGTAAGTACTGTGTCGTTGGTGCGAGCCTGAAACGAACTGTTACCAGCAATCTGCAGTTCGTTGAGTACGTTGCGAACATTTTCGACCGCACGGGCAATTCGTTCAGAGTCGGCCTTCGCCGCTTCGCTTGACACTTCGCCGGTCAAAAGCACAGTACGGTTGAAGCTGGTGACATTAATATGTGCACCCTTGACTTTTTCATTAATCCTGCTGGCCGCCTTGAACTCAATGCTTTGGTCCTCAGCGATGGCCCCGACTGTTCTGCGGTCCTCCGCGATCATTACGCTCGTTGCAGCTGCGCCGCTAATGGCGACTGCCGCGCATCCCGAGATGAACGGCAGCAAGGCAATGCAACCGTAAGCAATTTTTTTTTGCATTTAATCGGCCCCCAGTAGTAGACAATCGATTCCGTCACAGAGGCAGTGCAGCGTCAGCAGATGCACTTCCTGAATGCGCGCGGTGCTTTTGGCGCGTACGCATATATGTACGTCGTCAACCCGCAGTATTTCACCTATCTTACCGCCGTTGCCCCCGGTCAATGCGACGACGCGCATGCCGCATTCATGCGCCGCGGCGACTGCGGCAACCACATTGGACGAATTGCCGCTGGTCGATATCGCCAGCAGCACGTCACTGGCATGCCCGAGGGCACGGACTTGTTTCGAGAATACCTGCGTGAATGCATAGTCATTTGCGATAGAAGTGAGCGTGGAACTATCGGTGGTCAGCGCCATTGCCGCCAATCCGGGACGTTCGACCTCGAAACGGTTCAGCAGTTCCGCGGAAAAGTGCTGGGCGTCCGCCGCGGAACCGCCATTGCCGCAGGCGAGTATCTTGCCGTCGGCCCGCAGGCAGCGCACCATGCTTTGCACGGAGGCGGCGATCGGTGCGGCGAGCGCGTCCATGCTTTGCAGTTTCAGGTGTGCGCTTTCGGAAAAATTTTCGCAGATGCGGCTGATCAGGTCCATGATTTGTCCATTGTACTATCAATGTATCGCAGATTTGCTACTCCTCGATGGCATTGCGTATCCATTCTATACGCGGGAGGATACCGGTCTGCAGTATTACGTCAAACCAGCAGGAAGGCATCCGGCGCTATACTGAAAGATAGTGACGCAAGGCCTTCAAAAGTTTGTCGCGCTTGCGCGAGGGGATGGTTGCCGAAGCGCTACCGAAAGCAGAATCTGCCCGGCTGCGCACCTCAACGAATACCACGATGTCTCCCTTGCGGGCGATGAGGTCGATTTCGCTGAAGTGGCAGCTGTAATTGCGACCGGTGATCGTCAGACTTTGGCTGCTCAGGAAGTCGGCCGCCAGGGCCTCGCTCTGTTCACCACGGCGATTCACGTTTTGCCGGCGCTACGCGCTTTGGATGACCTTCGACATAGCGTCTTGCCGACAGTTCCCGCTGGAAGCGACCGTCTGGTGCCAGCGACAACTGGCTGGTTACGCCGTCCAGAAAAATGTCGCGGGCGCCTGCCAGCAGCAGTTGGGACACGCGCCAGGCGTCGATGCCCAGAGCATAGAGGCGCTCAAGATCGACCGTAGCGTATATCTTACTGCGGGGATAGATCATCACGGCGGCATGATTCGGCTCCAGCAGCCATGGCATGTCGACGAAGGTCACGTCGGCAAGGTCGTATCCCGCCAACGGTCCGGTATCGCCCGCGTGCACGCTGGAAGTGGCATAAATCGGTATCGGGCCGAGATAGGCTCGCGCGGTACGCGCCTCGTTGTAATCTAGAGCGAGAAAATACATGTCGGCGTTGCTGTTCGCGAGTGATTGCAGCCCGACGAGATCGGTCGAGAAAACGGGCTCAGACAGGATTTTTCCGCCAAGCTGGGTGAATTCCTCGGAAAAGGCGGATTTCATGCGCCGCTGCACGGCTCCACTGCCGGTCACGATGACCGCATTGCGTCGTGATTCCTGCCATGCCAGCCGGGCGATTTGCTGGGCTTCGGTTTCCACCTTGAGGCTCAGCATGTATAGGTTGGCAGGCGATCGGTCCTTATTGTCGAGGACATTGAGTGCAAGTGTAGGTACGGGAACCAGCTCGCCAAAGGCCAAAGCGGACACCGCATCCTTCGTTAGGGGGCCGACCACGACCTGAGCACCGACCGCAACGGCAGGATCTGGCGGTCACGCTGTTTTGCCGCCAGAAATCTGTCACGCAGTGCGGTAGCGTACTTTCCGTAGATTTTGGAACCTGTCGGCAACAGGAGTGCGATATGCTGCGTCTGTTCAAAGCCTGTAACCGGGGAGGTCGGACTGTCGCTGGCCATTGCATCGGGGCGTCCCTATAGTAGGCAGAAAAGTGCAGCCAGAACGGGAAACCGCGGTAAACGATGGATCATTCGGCAAATCCGGTAGTGGAACACGGCACTGGTGTGTGCAAAGCGTCATTATATGTAATCGCCACGCCGATCGGAAACCTGTCCGATATCACGTTACGCGCGCTGGAAATACTCAGAGCCGTTGACGTCATTGCCGCAGAAGACACCCGGGTTACCGTCAAATTGCTCAACCGCCATGGTATCTCCGCCAGACTTCTAGCTGTGCATGAGCACAATGAGCGTCGCGCCTCCGAGCGTCTGGTCGGTTTGCTTGCCGAAGGCAAGTCCGTGGCCCTGGTCAGCGACGCCGGCACACCTGGGATTGCCGATCCCGGCGCACTGGCTGCGGCCGAAGTCCGGGGCGCTGGCTATGCTGTGATCCCTGTGCCGGGACCCAATGCGGCAGTAACTGCGCTTTCCGTCAGCGGCTTTGATGCCAGCCGCTATCTGTTTTGCGGATTTCTCCCACCTCGCGCTTCCGAGCGTCGTCGCATGTTGGCGAAGCTTGTGGGACAAACCGCCACGCTGGTCTTTTACGAAGCGCCGCATCGCGTGGTCGCTAGCGTTGCCGACATCTGCGCGGCTTTCGGGGGGGAACGCGACATCGTGATGGCGCGGGAGCTGACCAAAATCCACGAATCGGTGCATCGTTGCCGGCTGGAAGACGCCGCCGGTTGGCTGCAGGGAGATGAAATGCGCAGCCGCGGCGAATTCGTGCTGGTGGTACAGGGCGCATCGGAGACCCCGGGGACGGAGGGTTTTGATGCCGAAACGGTAGTACGGATATTGCTCGAGGAGTTGCCTTTGAAACAGGCGGTGGCGATGGCGGTGAGGCTAACAGGAGGTCACCGCAACACGCTGTACCGGATGGCCCTTAAGCTTAAGAACACTGCCTGATCGGCATTTGCATGCGGGAGTTTTACTTTTATAGCGCGCGGCGATTGCCATTCATCGCGCCGGCTATTATATTTTTTCCTGACTCATGAACTCAGTCACCATAATTCGTCCTGACGATTGGCACCTGCACCTGCGCGACGGCGCTGGTATGCGCGACGTATTGCCGCATACCGCAGCACGATTTGCGCGCGCCATCGTCATGCCCAACCTGAAACCGCCCGTGACGACCACGAAAATGGCTATCGCATACCATGGTCGGATTCGGGCCGCTTTGCCGCAGGGCAGCCGGTTTGAGCCCTTGATGACTCTGTATCTGACCGACAACACGCGGCCGGACGAAATTGCTGTAGCGAAACGCAGCGGTATTGTCCATGCCGTCAAGTATTACCCGGCGGGCGCAACGACCAACTCCGACGCGGGAGTGACCGCGCTGGAAAAGTGCTACCCGGTCCTGGATGCGATGGAAAAAGCGGGCATGCCGCTCTTGCTGCATGGTGAAGTAACGGATTCCGCGATTGACGTGTTCGATCGGGAGCGCGTGTTTATCGAACGCACGCTGGCCCCGCTTGTTGCCCGCTTTCAGGGATTGAAGATGGTGATGGAGCACATCACGACGCGTGAAGCCGTGGAGTTTATCACCGCGGCGCCGGCGCGGGTCGCGGCTACGCTGACCCCGCAACACCTGCTGATGAGCCGCAACGCCCTATTTGCAGGAGGCGTGCGCCCGCATCTTTACTGCCTGCCGATTCTCAAGCGCGAGATTCACCGGGAAGCGCTAGTGGCGGCAGCGATCGGCGGCAATCCGAAATTTTTTCTCGGCACCGACAGTGCACCCCATGCCCGTCATACCAAGGAAAACGATTGCGGGTGCGCCGGCGTGTATACCGCGCATGCCGGCATCGAACTCTATGCCGAGGTATTTTCAGCGGCCAATGCGCTGGACCGGCTTGAGGGGTTTGCGAGCTGCTTCGGTGCTGACTATTACGGACTGCCGCGCAATACCGGGAAAATCACCCTTGTCCGTGAACCCTGGAATGTGCCTCAGGCCATACCGTTCGGTACTGATACGCTGGTTCCGATGCGCGGGGGTGCGGCGATCGGGTGGAGGATGGCCGTTACTTGAGTTCGTCCAAGCCGCAGCAGACTGTCCCCGGCAGGCTTGAACCGCTGCCGCGCGAGGATCCCTATCATTACAGCCATCTCAGGCTGCCGCCCGGTGATTTGTGGGTGTACACCTACGGCTCGCTGATGTGGGATCCGCCGTTTGGTTATGTCGAAGTGGTTCCGGCGCTGCTTTACGGCTATCATCGCACGTTCTGTATCTACTCAAACCGCTATCGTGGTTCTGCAGCTGCCCCGGGGCTCGTGCTCGGCCTGGATCGAGGCGGAGCCTGCAAAGGGACTGCTTACAGGGTTACGAAACGCGATGCGTTGTCTGCACTGGAAGCGTTGTGGCAGCGTGAAATGCGCCGGAGGGTCTATGTGCCGAGGCTTCTGCCGGTGTGGAGAGGGTCGTGCCGCGAGACAGCGCTGACGTTTCTGGCCAACCGGCGGCATGCGGGGTACGCGGGACGGATGGAGCTTGATTCCGCTACGAAGATCATTGCCACCTGCAGGGGGGAACGTGGCCCCAACGTGGATTACCTGGTCAATACCCTGCGTCATCTCGAAGCGCTGGGAGTACGTGATCACCATCTGTTGCGCTTACTGGAAGCGGTGCGTGCCCGGCAGAAGGTGGGCAATGACTGATAGGCACGATGCCGCCGTGATAATATGGGAGCGAAGCTGGCCAGGCAGCCGCTGTGCGCGGAAAAAAGCGGGCGGGATCAGTCGCCCATACCTTGCATAGAGGAAAGTCCGGGCTCCACAGGGTAGGGTGACGGGTAACGCCCGTCCGCCGAGAGGCGAGGAACAGGGCCACAGAGACGAGTCCATGGATCGCAAGGTCTGTGGGGTGAAACGCGGCAACCTCCACCCGGAGCAACACCGAATAGGCAAGCGATGACGTGTCCCGCCGAGCTTGCGGGTTGGTGGCTTGAGCCGTGCAGCAATGCCCGGCCCAGAGGAATGGCTGTCCACGACAGAACCCGGCTTATCGGCCAGCTTCACCTTCTTCTGCGTAGCGATTTAATGTGTTGTCAGTGAACGCTGACACCCGTCGAGCTTGATAATTGCCTGATTTTTAAGCACAATTATTTAATGCGCTACTTTCAGTACGAGAAATATCTATTTGTTTTTATTGATAAACTTTTTCGAAAAAAATGGTAAAAACCGTTGTCAATAAAGCGACGTAAGTTATTGTCATAAATAAGTAAATTGGCAATTCGTCCCTTGACCTCCTACCCCCATTTATTTATAGTGGGGCAAAGTGGTAAAAAGTGGGAGAAATGCTGGCTTTTGTGACAGCTGCTCTCCCACACAACAACGGGAGCGCGCATGTTTCGCGGGGTTGCACAACTTCATCTCGACAGCAAAGGCAGACTTGCCGTACCGGCACGCCATCGCGATGCGATGCTCGAGCGTTGTGCCGGCCATCTCGTTGTTACTGCTGATGCAGACCGCTGCCTGCTGATCTATCCGCTGCCTGACTGGGAACTCATCCAGCAGAAACTCGAAGGTCTGTCGAACCTTGATCCCCGCGTGCGCGAACTGCAACGGCGGCTGATCGGTTTCGCCGTCGATGTCGACATGGACGGTGCCGGTCGCGTGCTGATTTCTCCGGAATTGCGGCGTTTCGCTCAGCTTGAAAAAAATGTCGTACTGGTCGGACAGGGCCGCAAATTCGAACTGTGGAATGAGGAGCGCTGGGCGCAATTGATCGATAACGCCGGCGGGTTCGGTGCCGGCGGATTGCCGGTCGAACTGGAGGACTTCTCTTTGTGACCAGAGGTCATGCCGCCGTCATGGCGGAAGAGGCGCTACAGGCTTTGAACGTGAAGAGAGGTGGTATTTACGTCGATGCAACGTTTGGCAGAGGCGGACACAGCAGGCTGATATTGAAGCGGCTTGGAGAAGGAGGGCGGCTGATTGCGCTTGATCGCGACCCGGATGCAGTGCAGGCAGGGCGCGCGATGACGGATCCGCGATTCCTGATGCTGCATACCCCTTTCGGCCGGATGTTCGAAATGATTTGCGCGCAAGGCATTACGGAAGTTGACGGCGTTCTGCTTGATCTTGGCGTGTCGTCGCCTCAGTTGGATGACGCGCAACGCGGATTCAGTTTTCGTTACGACGCGCCGCTTGACATGCGCATGGATCCGGACCGCGGCGTCAGTGCTGCGGAATGGCTGGCAGTCGCGGACGAATCGGAGATAAGGGAGGTCATCAGGGATTATGGCGAAGAACGGTTTGCTAAGCAGATTGCAGCAGCGATTGTTACGGCTAGGACACGGGGACCTGTTGACACCACGCGAAAACTTGCCACGCTCGTGGCAGAAGCCGTTCCCGCGCGCGAGCCACGCCAGGATCCGGCGACGCGCACGTTTCAGGCTTTACGGATTCACCTCAATCAGGAGCTTGAGGAGCTATCGGTAGTGCTGCCACAGTGCATCGCCCTGCTCAGGCATGGCGGTCGGCTGGTGGTGATCAGTTTTCATTCGCTGGAGGATCGTATCGTAAAACGTTTCATGCGAGCGCAAACGCAGGTGGATGCTTTGCCAGCGCGCCTGCCGGTCAAGGCACGTGACCTGCCTCAGCCGCGGCTGAGAATGGTCGGGCGCGCGCAGAAGCCTTCAGTCGCCGAAGTCGAAGTAAATCCCAGAGCGCGCAGCGCAGTAATGCGCGTTGCCGAACGGACGGCTGTCCCGCTGCTATGACCAACCGGTTTGCATTCATCCTGTTGATCATGCTGATTGCCAGCGCCCTTGGCGCGATCTCGTCGCAGCACAAAGCGCGGAAGCTGTATCTGGAGTTGCAGCAGGAACTGTCAACAGCAAAGCAGTTGGACGTGGAGTGGGGGCAGCTGCGGCTGGAGCAGGGTACCTGGGCCACGCACAGCCGCGTTGAGCGCGTGGCCAAACGCGAGTTGAAGATGACACTCCCACTCGCAGGGCGAATAGAGGTCGTACAATTGTCGCGGCCGGAGACTGTCCGGTGAAGCTGGGGGTGCGCCCAGTTGTGACACCCGGGCTGCCTCGCTGGCGTAGCAGGCTGCTGCTGGTGGTGATCGCTGCGTGTTTCGTTGGTCTGGCTGGACGTGCATTGTGGCTGCAGGTAATGAATAACGATTTCCTGCAACGCGAGGGTGAGTTGCGGTATTCACGCCTTATCGAGATTGGTGCCAGTCGTGGCATGATTGTCGACCGCAACAATGAACCGCTGGCCATATCGACGCCGGTTCAGTCGGTGACAGCCAGCCCGGCCCATGTCAAGGCTGAACCTGGCGAGTTACAAAAACTGGCGAAGCTGCTGGCCATCGGAGACAGGGAGCTTGGGGTACGCTTGTCCGACACCCAGCGCGAATTTGTTTACCTCAAGCGCCAGCTTCCGCCAGACCAGGCCGAGCGTGTAGTGCAGCTCGGCATTCCCGGCATATCTCTTCAACGTGAGCATCGCCGTTATTACCCGTTCGGCGAAGTCATGGCGCACATTGTCGGATTTACCGGAATTGACGACAAGGGGCAGGAAGCCCTGGAACTTGCATTCGAGCAAACTCTGGCGGGCAAGCCAGGGAGCCGGCGTGTGATCAAAGACCGGCTTGGGCGCATCGTCGAAGATGTCGAGAGCATACGCTTGCCACGCAACGGGCAGCAGATCAAATTGTCGGTTGACGCGCGCATTCAGTATCTTGCGTTCCGGGAATTGAAGGCGGCCGTGATCGCAAACCGCGCTAAAGCCGGCGGCATTGTCGTGCTTGATGCCGAGAACGGCGAGATTCTCGCCATGGCGAACCTGCCTACCTATAACCCGAACAATCGTGGGAAATACGAAGCACGGCGCATACGCAACCGCGTGGTTACCGATTTGTTCGAGCCCGGATCGACCCTGAAACCGTTTACCGCGGCTGCGGCCCTCGAGGCAGGTCTGTTCAAGCCCGAAACGGTGATCCAGACCGCCCCGGGACAACTGACCATAGGCAAACGCACCATTCACGATGCGCATCCCCAAGGTGCGCTGACTGTATCGCAAGTCATCCAGAAATCTTCGAACGTTGGCACTGCAAAAATGGGGCTCGCGCTGCCATCGGAAATACTGTGGAGCCTGTTCAGTCGTGCCGGTTTCGGCGTGCAGCCGCAATCGGGATTTCCGGGTGAAGTGTCCGGCCGGCTGCGTGCCTACTCCACCTGGAAACCTATCGAGCAGGCAACCATGTCCTATGGCTATGGCATTTCAGTATCGCTGCTGCAACTGGCGCGCTCCTACACGATATTCGCATCGGATGGCATCCTGCATCCGGTTACGATGCTGAAACGGGACGCGCCGGAACCCGGCATACGGGTTGTTTCGGCGGATACGGCGCGTGCTGTGCGGCACATGCTCGAACTGGCCGCGCAGCCCGGGGGCACCGCACCCGGCGCGCAGATTCCCGATTATACGGTAGCCGGAAAAACCGGTACCGCGCACAAGCTGGAAGGCAAGGGATATGCCGCAAAACGTTATGTGGCGTCATTTGTCGGCATGGCACCCGCGTCGAGGCCTCGAATCGTGGTCGCGGTGATGATCGATGAGCCTTCAGCCGGAGAATATTACGGCGGCGCGGTGGCGGCACCAGTGTTCAGTCAGGTGGCGGCGGGCGCGCTGCGGTTGCTTGCGGTGCAGCCCGATGCGCCGGCGAAGACGCCCGTGCTGGTGCCGAAAGAAGCGCCACTGGTTCGGGAGGAACTATGACGCCCGTATTTCGCAACGGTACGCCTTTTGCCATGCGTCGGCTGGCCGTAGACAGCAGGCAGGTCAGAGCGGGCGACACATTTCTGGCTTACCCCGGCGAAAAGCGTGATGGTCGCGACTACATTTCACAGGCCATTGCTAATGGCGCGACATCAGTGTTGTGGGATGCGGACGACTTTTCCTGGAATGCCCGCTGGCGTGTGCCCAACGCGGGCATCAGACATTTGCGTCGTAAGGCGGGAGTGATTGCCAGCGAGGTTTACGGCAAACCCAGTGCGCAACTTTGGTCGATCGGGGTGACCGGCACCAATGGCAAGACTTCCTGCAGCCATTTGATTGCACAGTCTCTGAACCGGGCAAGACGGAAATGCGCGGTGATCGGCACTCTGGGCAGCGGGTTTCCAGGACGTCTCGACGCGCAAATCAATACCACTCCGGATGCCGTCAGCCTGCACCAGCGCATGCGGTTACTGGCGAATTCAGGGGCGCGGGCAGTATGTATGGAAGTCTCGTCCCACGGCTTGGCGCAGCATCGGCTCGCAGGCGTCGAGTTCGATGTCGCGCTGTTGACCAACTTGACGCGCGATCATCTGGATTATCACGGCACCATGCGCCGGTACAGGGGGGCAAAGGCGCGGCTGTTCCGCTGGTCGACGCTGTCGCATGCAGTGCTCAATCTTGACGATGTATTCGGCCGTGAACTGGCACAAAGATGGAAGCATCCCAGCGCCCAGCCCCTGGGTTACGGATTTGGTTCGCGCCCGGCGCGCTCTCGGATGCCGTTGGTCAAGGGGCGCAACCTGCGCCTGGACCTGGAGGGGTTGTCGTTCGATGTTGATTCGCCATGGGGTCGCGCGACGTTACGCAGTTCACTGATTGGTGGTTTCAATGCGGCCAATCTGCTGGGTTCGCTGGCCACGTTGCTGGCGAGCGATGTCGGCATGGATCAATCGATTGCGGCACTTGAAAAAGTCGCTGAGGTCCCGGGGCGCACTGAACGTTACGGTGGAGGCATCAAACCGCTGGTGATCGTCGATTACGCGCATACCCCGGATGCACTGGAAAAAGTGCTGCAGACGTTGCGTGCGGCGTCGGGAGCGCGAGGAAGGCTGTTCTGTGTATTCGGTTGCGGCGGAGACCGCGACCGCGGCAAGCGTCCATTGATGGGAGCAGCGGCCGCGAAATATGCCGATCACGTGATTATCACCAGTGACAACCCGCGCAGCGAGGATCCTGAACAAATCATCGCAGAAATTGCGGAAGGTATCAGCGAGCGCTGCGAACAGGTGCCTGACCGGCGACGCGCGGTGCTGCAGGCGCTGACTGCCGCTCGCCGCGGTGATGTGGTGCTGATCGCCGGCAAGGGCCATGAGCGCTACCAAGAAATCCGCGGCGTGCGCCACCGCTACAGCGATGCGGCGGTAGTGCGTTTTGCCCTGTCCCGGAGGTAAAGGTGATGACACTTGCACAGGCAGCGGCTGCAGTCGGCGGGGATGCACTCAATGGAGGTGATATCCGGTTTCATGGGGTTTGCACTGACAGCCGGACCATTCGCGAGGGCGATCTGTTTGTCGCCCTCAGGGGGGAGCGTTACGACGGCCATCGCTTTATCGAGCGCGCGGTTGCTGCCGGCGCCGTTGCAGCCATGATTGACCGGAAATGTGACGAACCGATACCGGAGCGAGTGCCGTACGCGCAGGCTGCCGATACCACTGCTGCTCTCGGCAGACTGGCGGCGCATTGGCGCCGCCGTTTCGATATACCAGTGATTGCCGTTGTGGGCTCCAACGGAAAAACTACGGTAAAGGAGATGATTGCTGCCTGTCTGCGTTCGCACTTCGGGGAGTCGGCAGTGCACGCTACACGCGGCAATCTTAACAACCACATCGGCGTTCCGCTGACGCTGTTGTCGCTGCGCCCGGAGCACCGGGTTTCGGTTGCTGAGATCGGCATGAATCATCCAGGAGAGACTGCAGAATTAGCCAGGCTTGTGGCGCCGACCATTGGCGTCATCAACAACGCGCAGCGCGAGCACCAAGAGTTCATGCATACGGTGGCCGATGTTGCCGAGGAGCATGCAAGCCTGATTCGGGCGTTGCTGGCACAAGGCATTGCCGTATTCAACGCTGATGATCCTTACGCCGCTGTCTGGCGCGCCGCTGCGGGAAACCATCCGATACGGGATTTCGGTCTGCGGGGCAATGCATGCATCAAGGCGAGATACAAGCTGAAACCCTCGTCTTCCATAATTTCAGTGATTACTCCCGAAGGGGAGATTAAGTTCCAGTTGCCGCTGGCCGGGCAGCACAACGTATTCAACGCATTGGCTGCAATCACTGCCGCGACCGCAGCGGGCGCTGCCCTGAAGGCCTGCGCTGCTGCGCTCGGCCGATTCGCAGCTGTCAAAGGACGGCTACAGGTCAAAAAGGGACTGGGTGGTGCAACGCTAATCGATGACACCTACAACGCCAACCCCGATTCGGTGCGCGCAGCGATCGACGTGCTTGCACAATCCACAGGCCGCAGGGTGTTGGTGCTGGGGGACATGGGGGAAGTCGGCGCGGAGGGAGCAGCTTTTCACTGCGAGATGGGAGATTACGCTCGCAACTCAGGCATCGATGCGCTGTATGCAATCGGGGAACAGTCGGTCCACGCGGTCCGCGTTTTCGGCCTCGGCGCGCGGCATTACCAGGGAGTTGAGGAATTGCTGGCGGACGTGCTGGACGCCTTGGCTCCGCAAACCACGGTTCTGGTCAAGGGCTCACGCTTCATGCAAATGGAGCGCGTGATACGTGGTTGCGAATCTCCGGGTAAGGAGACCTAACCGATGCTGCTTATCCTTGCGCAATGGCTGGAACAGTATGTCCGCGCGTTGAACGTATTCGGCTACCTGACTTTGCGCGTCGTACTGGCCTGTCTGACTGCACTAATCATTTCCTTCATCGTCGGACCGGCGTTGATCCGTAAGCTGACGGCGTACAAGATCGGTCAGGCGGTGCGTGATGACGGGCCTCAAACCCATCTGGTCAAGGCGGGGACACCCACGATGGGCGGCGCACTGATTCTGGTTTCGATCATCGTAACCACGCTGCTGTGGGCTGACCTGCGGAACCGTTTCGTCTGGATCGTGCTGTGCGTAACCGCAGGGTTCGGCGCCATTGGCTGGGTTGATGATTACCGCAAAGTGGTATACCGCAACCCCAATGGACTGTCGGCCAAGGCCAAACTTTTCTGGCAGTCGGTGATCGGTCTGGGCGCGGCAATCGTCATCGCCTATTCCTCCAATCTGCCGGCACAAATGGAGTTCATCGTGCCCTTTTTCAAGCAGATTGCTTATCCCCTAGGTGCCGTGGGCTTCATCGTCATGACCTACTTTGTCATTGTCGGCACCAGCAACGC
>JAYOED010000026.1:24790-28805 GCA_038106575.1 Burkholderiales bacterium | reverse complement strand
GGCCAGCTTGTCGCCGTTCTTGTAGGCCCAGTCGAAAAACTTCAGGACTTCGGCGGTCTGAGCCGGCTTGTCAGCCTTCTGATAGATGATGATGAAGGTCGCTCCGGTGATGGGCCACGCATTAGCACCCTTTTGGTCGGTGGGGTGTATATAGTTGCCGTCCGCACCCCAGCCGGCAGCCGCTGCCTGAATGGTCTTCTCACCGGGATGGACGAAGTTGCTCGCGGCGTTCTTCAGCTGCGCATAAGGCAGCTTGTTCTGCTTGGCATAGGCGAACTCGACATAGCCGATTGAGCCAGGCAGACGCTGCACGAAAGCCGAGACACCCTCGTTACCCTTGCCGCCAAGACCCGCTGGCCATTGTACTGTCGAGCCCTCGCCGACTTTCGTTTTCCATTCAGAATTCACCTTCGAAAGGTAATTGGTGAATATCGACGTCGTACCGGAACCATCGGCACGGCGCACCACACCGATGCTGGTATTAGGCAGCTTCAGACCGGGATTGAGTGCAGTGATTGCAGGATCATTCCATTTCTTGATCTTGCCCAGATAAATATCTCCGAGTACCTGACCGGTCAGCTTCATTTCGCCGGGTTTTAATCCTGGCAGGTTGATCACCGGCACCACGGCTCCGAACACTGTAGGGAACTGGATCATGCCGTCCTTTTTCAACGCATCCGCTTTCAGAGGCGCATCCGAAGCGCCGAAATCCACCGTCTTTGCCTTGATCTGGCGCACACCGCCAGAAGAACCGATGGATTGGTAATTGAGCTTGTTTCCGGTGGCCTGGTTGTAGGCATGAGCCCACTTTGCATACACCGGATTCGGAAAGGAAGCGCCAGCACCGGTAATTTCGGCGGCGACCGATACACTCGCCGCAGCAAGTACGCATGTTGCAAACAATACCTTGATTTTATTGAATAACTTAATTTTCATTTCTCCTAAAATGGCTCTCGATTCATGGTTTTTTGTCAATCGAAAGGGAGATGGTAATCAGGATTGGTGACAATTTCATGACAGCTGCCTGTCTATCTCTTCATGCAGACTTCTGCAGCCCGAGAGCCACAGAACAACCAGAGCGATCAGGAGTTTCGCGGCGGGGAGTCGAGCAGCCAGCCCATCACGGCCGCCGCCAGTAGCGCGCCGGCCATCTGGGCCACGATAAACATCAGTGAGTCTTCCGGCCGAATGCCCGCAAACGTATTGCTGACAGTGCGTGCCAGAGTGACTGCGGGATTGGCGAATGAAGTCGACGCAGTGAACCAGTACGCCGCCGTGATATAGAGGCCAACCACATACGGCACCGCCTCGGCTTTTGAGCGCAGACAGCCCAGTATCGTTGCAATAAGCCCGAAAGTCGCCACGACCTCGCTCCACCACTGCGCTCCTCCACTGCGAATCTTCAACGATTCGAAAAACAGCGGTTCTCCGAACATCAGGTGCGCGCAGGCGACGCCCGCGAATGCCGCAGCGATCTGCACCACTGCATATGCGCAGCCATCCCGCCGCGACAACTCGCCGCGTATCGTTATGACCAGGGTTACGGCAGGATTGAAGTGGGCACCGGATAACGGACCAAAGACATGGATCAGCGCCACCAGCGCAGCTCCGGTGGTAATCGCATTGACCAGCAGCGCTATCGCGACATTGCCTCCGGAAAGACGCTCGCCCATGATGCCGGAGCCGATGACCGCGACAAGCAAAAATGCCGTACCCAGCGCTTCCGCTGCCAGCCGACGGCTCAACGTCATGATTGTTCTTTGCCGATATCGCGCAGCTTTTCCCGGAGCGTAATCTGATCCAGCGTGTTAATCGGCAAATTAACAAACAACGAAAGCCGCATGGAAAGCTGATTGTAGGCCGTCAAGAACGCCCGGCGTCTCTCTTCTTTATTGCCTACGGTAGCAGCCGGATCCGGAATGCCCCAGTGCGCCCTGACAGGTCGCCCCGGCCATATCGGACAGGCTTCACCAGCCGCACTGTCACAAACCGTAAACACGAAATCCAGATGCGGCGCTCCGGGACGCGCAAATTCATCCCAGCTTTTGCTTCGCAAACCTTTCACTGGCAATCGTTTTGTTTCGAGCAGTTCCAGGGCTAGTGGGTGCACTTCTCTCTTCGGAAAACTGCCGGCACTGAATCCGCGGAAATGCCCCTTGCCCAAATCGCCGAGAAGCACTTCGGCCAGAATGCTACGCGCAGAATTCCCGGTGCACAGGAACAGCACGTTATAAGCGGAAGAGTCACTCATATAGTCAGTTGACTGCAGATTGAGTCAAGCTTCAAATTCACTGCGCCCAAATTATCCCGGGAATGAATGAAAAAAATGAAATATGGCCTAGATATTAGAATACCACCCCGGCATGACAATCAGATGACACTGCCCTTGCGGGGCGGCAACAAGAGGGGTTGGATATTACTTTATGTTTCCAACCGCATGCACGATGCCATTGGCAAGTTGGGTAACCTGACGCCGGGATTTACCTTCGACCATTACTCTGACTAGCGGCTCGGTGCCCGATGGGCGCAGCAAAACACGACCGGCATTACCCAGCGCACCCTCTGCAGCCTTGACCGCGGCCTGAACCGTCCTCGCTTCGACCACTGCTCTGGCAGCCACTCCACCCAGGCGCACGTTGACCAGAACCTGAGGATAGAGACTGAAATTCACGGCTTTGGCAAGCGTGGCCTTGGCCGAGCTCAACGCCTGCAGCACTTGCAGTGCCGAGACGATGCCATCGCCGGTGGTATGCCGGTCAAGGCAGACGATATGGCCGG
The DNA here is from genome assembly GCA_038106575.1 of Burkholderiales bacterium. Classification (GTDB taxonomy): domain Bacteria; phylum Pseudomonadota; class Gammaproteobacteria; order Burkholderiales; family SG8-41. The sequence continues at coordinate 26,027 of JAYOED010000026.1, read as the reverse complement.
AGTTCTCACCACCCAGTAGCCAGTCCCGCTGCTGCAGCATTTCCAGGACGTAACGGTCTCCCACCTTGGCACGCGCAAAAGGGATCTTCAGTTTCGCTAGCGCCTGCTCCATCGCCAGATTAGTCATCTGCGTGCCGACTACACCTCCTGCAAACTTACTCGTGCGTTTGCGGTGGGCTGCAATCACATAAAGCAGTTCGTCACCGTCATAAATTCTGCCCGTCGTATCGGCCATGATGAGACGGTCGCCATCGCCGTCGAGCGCAATGCCGACATCGGCTTTGGCTTTTTTGACTGCGCGCTGCAGAGATTCGGGATAGGTTGCGCCCACGTCCTTGTTGATGTTGAAACCGTCAGGCTCGGTACCCACCTGCACCACATCCGCGCCCAGTTCATGGAACACATGGGGAGCGATGTGATAGGTGGCGCCGTGCGCGCAATCGACCACGATGCGCAATCCATGCAGATCAAGGTTTCCGGGAAATGTGCTCTTGCAGAATTCGATGTAACGGCCAGCAGCATCGTCGACTCGCCTTGCCTTGCCCAACGCCGAGGACGGTTTACAGAGCATCGGCTTTTCAATGGCGCCCTCGATGGCCAACTCGGTGGCATCAGGAAGCTTGTTACCATCGGCCGAAAAGAACTTGATACCGTTGTCCTGATGGGGATTATGCGATGCACTGATGACAATACCCGCAGACAACCGCAGAGCTCGCGTCAGGTAAGCCACCCCTGGCGTCGGCATCGGCCCGACCAGCAACACATCGACACCTGCCGCAGAAAGCCCAGCCTCCAGCGCCGATTCCAGCATATAGCCCGACACCCGGGTGTCCTTGCCGATCAGTACCGCCGGACGATCACCGCCAGCGGTCTTACGCGCCAGCACCATGCCGGCCGCATAACCCAGGCGCATCACGAAATCCGGCGTAATCGGAGCCGTTCCCACCTGCCCACGTACACCGTCAGTGCCAAAATATTTTCTGCTCAAGCGAAGCACTCCCCAAATGCAGGTCTAATCTTGGTTGTTCACTGATTCTACAGCCTTCAATACCGCAAGCGCGTCCCGCGTCGCTGCCACGTCATGCACCCTGAGGATGCGCGCACCGTGCTGCGCAGCAATCAATGCTGCGGCAACACTGCCGAAAATCCTGCTTCCGGTTTCGCGGCCAGTCAGCGTACCGATCATCGATTTTCGCGACAGACCTGCCAGTACCGGACTTCAGGATTCTGTGAACCG
>JAYOED010000026.1:7341-24780 GCA_038106575.1 Burkholderiales bacterium | reverse complement strand
TCGCGTTTCCAGATAGTCATGCACTTCGTTGACCACATCCCCGTATCGTGGCGCATGCTGCATGGTCTGAGCATCGCCTTGGCGATGCATGATGCAGATTGCACAGTTTCCGGACAGGACGGCTTCGAGCGCTCCAGCACCCTCAAAACCGTTGACGTCATTGATAATTGCAACCCCGGCAGCTGCGGCTTCCCGCATCAACTGCGGCTTCTGTGTGTCCAGTGAAAGCGGTATTCCATCACCTGCCAGCACCTCCAGCACCGGCAACACGCGCCGACGTTCTTCTACCAGGCTTACGACCGCAGCACCGGGACGCGTCGATTCGCCGCCAATATCAAGAATATCCGCGCCTTCGGCAACCAGCTGCCGGGCGTGCGCCACCGCTGCATCAGTCTGCAGGTAGCGCCCACCATCGGAAAACGAATCGGGTGTCACGTTGACCACTCCCATCAGCAAAGGGCGGTCCAGCGTAAGGCGGTACTTGCCGCATTGAAGAAATTTCACTTTCTAAGAAAGACATACGGCCAGATGATGAATCCGGCCGTACCGCCCTTCCCTTTACAGGAATCCGCCCGAATCAGGCTTCCGCGGCTGGCTTATTGGTTACCGCGCCCCCGGGCGTGCTGTCCATGGGCGGCTTGGGAACTGGAGCAGCAACCGGCTTCGGCGACCGTGGCGGCCGCCCTTCCATGATGTCATTGATCTGATCGGCGTCTATGGTTTCCCATTCGAGCAGGGCCTTAGCCATTGCCTCGACCTTTTCGCGGTCTTCCTCAATCAACCGGCGTGCCAGCTTGTACTGGGCATCGATGATGCGACGGATTTCGGCATCCACCTGCTGCATCGTGGTTTCGGAGACGTTCTTGTGGGTGGTGATCGAACGGCCGAGAAACACTTCACCCTCGTTCTCGCCATAAACCATCGGGCCCAGGCTGTCGCTCATGCCCCAGCGCATGACCATGTTGCGCGCCATCTCAGTCGCACGCTCGAAATCGTTCGATGCACCGGTAGTCATCTGCCCCATGAATACCTCTTCAGCAATCCGCCCGCCGAACAGCACGGAAATATTCTGCAGGATCTGTTCGCGATCCATGCTGTAGCGGTCCTCGGTCGGCAACTGCATAGTCACCCCCAGCGCGCGACCGCGCGGAATGATGGTGACCTTGTGCACCGGATCAGTCTTTGGCAATCGCCGGGCGACCAGAGCGTGACCTGACTCGTGGTAGGCCGTATTTTTGCGCTCGTGCTCAGGCATCACCATCGAACGCCGCTCTGCACCCATGATGATCTTGTCCTTGGCACGCTCGAAATCATCCATATCGACCAGGCGCTTGTTCGCACGCGCTGCAAACAAAGCAGCCTCATTGACCAGGTTGGCCAAGTCCGCACCGGAGAATCCGGGCGTGCCGCGGCCGATGATGTCAGCCTTTACGTCAGGAGCCACCGGCACCTTGCGCATGTGCACCAGCAGAATCTGCTCACGACCACGAATATCGGGTAGCGGCACAACCACCTGGCGATCGAAGCGGCCCGGACGCATCAGCGCCGGGTCCAGCACGTCTGGCCGGTTGGTCGCAGCGATGATGATGACGCCGGAGTTGGCCTCGAAACCGTCCATCTCGACCAGCAGCTGGTTCAGCGTCTGTTCGCGCTCATCGTTTCCACCGCCGAGCCCGGCACCGCGCTGACGGCCGACTGCATCAATCTCGTCAATAAAAACGATGCACGGCGCGTGTTTTTTTGCATTCTCGAACATGTCGCGCACGCGGGCAGCACCGACGCCGACAAACATCTCGACGAAATCGGAGCCGGAAATCGAGAAGAACGGTACCTTGGCTTCGCCGGCGATGGCCCGTGCCAGCAGGGTTTTGCCGGTACCCGGATTGCCGACCATCAGCACGCCGCGCGGGATGCGCCCGCCGAGCTTCTGGAATTTGGACGGGTCGCGCAGGAATTCCACCAGTTCAGAGACTTCTTCCTTGGCTTCCTCGCAACCCGCAACGTCGGCAAACGTCACCGTATTGTTGTTTTCATCGAGCATACGTGCACGGCTCTTGCCGAACGAAAACGCACCGCCGCGGCCGCCGCCCTGCATCTGGCGCATGAAGAATATCCACACGCCGATCAGCAGGAGCATCGGGAACCACGACACGAAAATATTCATCAGCAGCGAAGGTTCTTCTTCCGGCTTGGCCTCAACGATCACGCCGTTCTTCAGCAGGTCTGTCACCATCCAGATATCAGACGGCGCGTAAGTGGTGAACTTTTCACCGGTGGATTTGACGCCTTTCACCACGCGACCTTCGATGATTACCTTGGCGATCTTACCCAGCTTAACCTCATCAATGAATTGGGAATACTCCATGGGTTTCTGCGTGGTCTGCCGGGCGTTGAACTGGTTGAACACCGCCATCAACACCAGCGCAATCACCAGCCAGACCGCTATATTTTTCATCAAATTGTTCAAAATTGCTCCTTGTCGCTCCCGGTCGGAGGATATGAACTAAGTATTTAAATTCTAAACGTTTTTACCCATCATAGCAGCCCGGAAAAACCCGCTATTTCCCGGTTTTAAGCTCCTTGGCAACCACATAGACCTCGTTAGATCGACTGCGCGAGGCCTCGGGCTTGCGGATCATAACCCGCACAAACCGGCGCCGGATCTCGGCCACCAGCGCCTCGAACCCTGATCCCTGGAACACTTTGACCAGGAAATTCCCCTGTGGTTTCAGGTGGTTGACAGCAAAATCTAGCGCCAGTTCGGACAATCCGACGCAACGCGCCTGGTCCACAGCTGCGACTCCGGACATATTGGGGGCCATATCCGACAACACAAGATCCACGCCCCGACCATCGAGCTTATTTTCCACTTCCGCCAGCACTGCCGCCTGGCCGAAATCCCCATGGATGAAATCAACTCCGGCGACCGGCTGCATTTCCAGCAAATCGACGGCGATCACCTGTCCCATGCTCCCGACCGCCCGGCGCGCAACCTTCGACCAGCCGCCGGGCGCAGCACCGAGATCGATGACCGTAATCCCCGGTTTCAGCAGTTGGTCGCGTTCTGCCAGTTGCTGCAGCTTGTAGGCTGCCCGCGAACGCATGCCTTCGAACTGCGCCCGCCGGACATACGGGTCAGTAACGTGTTCGTGCATCCATGCCTTGCTGGATTTATTCTTGGCCATCACTGTCGATCAATCTCAACGCCCTGCTAAACTGCACCTTATGCCGAATCTGACACCCGCCCAACGTCGCGAATTGCGCGCTCTTGCCCACCACTTGCAACCCGTCGTAATGATCGGAGATGCGGGACTGACACCTGCGGTAGCTCGCGAAATTGATGCCAACCTCAAAAGCCACGAACTCATCAAAATTCGCGTGCTGGGCGACGACCGTGACACCCGCGACGGCCTGATCGATGCAGTATGCAAACAACTTGAGGCCTCTCCGATACAGCATATCGGAAAAATCCTCGTGGTTTACAGGCCACGTCCTGCTGACGCGCCAGCCAAAGCGCCTCCGGCCGGAACCCGGTCATCGCCCGGAAAGCGCTATGTTCGCGGCAAAAAAACACCCCACCGCACCAAACGCAGTTTTCAGGGATCCTGATCCGCGACACCACTGGGACCACGGCGTGTCGCCCGATTACTGAGAACGACCAGTGCCAGGCCCAGCAGGCTCTGAGCGATATAAATCAACCCCGATACCGCATCCCAGGCGGTTAAGCGGTTGCGAAAAGCCGATTCCATGACCGCCTGAGGTAACGCCTGCGCCCGAAGCTCGGCCAGAACGGGCTGTACGCCAAACTCTCCCGTACAGACCAGTACCAACATCAGCAGAGTGACGCGGAACACCGGCTGTCGCCATGCGTCTGCACGATAACGCAGCAGATTCAGTATCAACAAACAAGCTGCGCAGGCGATGCCGATCCAGGCCACCGATGAAAACAGCCTGCCGGCTACCATACCCGCGAGCATACGATCGGGTATTACGAAGAAAAGAACGGGAGCCGCCACGTAGCCAGTAACCCACATACCGCCCACCCACAATGCTATAGCAACCGAGTGCAACGCATCAGCGTAACGAGACACTATACGTAGCGAATGTCGATGATCTCATACTCACGTATTCCACCGGGGGCATGTACTACAGCAACGTCTCCCGCGTACTTGCCAATCAGTGCACGCGCAATCGGCGAGCTGATTGAAATCTTGCTCTGCTTGATGTCCGCCTCGTCGTCTCCGACGATCTGATAGGTCACCCTCCCGCCATCGGAATCCTTAAGGTCGATCGTGGCCCCGAATACGCAACGCCCGTCAGTATCTATGGTCGCTGGATCGATGATCTGGGCGTTCGAAATTTTTAATTCCACCTCCGCGATGCGACCCTCAATAAAGCTCTGACGCTCCTTCGCCGCTGCATATTCTGCGTTTTCCGAAAGATCACCGTGCGAACGCGCCTCGGCAATCGCATTGATGATGGCCGGTCGCTGCACAGATTTGAGTTCGTGTAATTCCGCGCGCAGCAACTCTGCGCCTTTGACCGTCAATGGAGTTTTGGCATTCATGAGCTTACTCCCACTCTCCGTGAAACTGTGAAATTCAATTCGCTAGCGACCAGCGACAAGATGCAACCGGGCTCAGACTGCGAGCCGTTCGTGCAGATTCTGCACGGCGTAGACCTGCAGTTCCCGGGCCTGCGCCATGCCGTTTGCCGCAGCGCGCGCTCCGGCTATTGTCGTATACAGTGTAACCCGATGCTGCAGCGCTGCTCGCCGGATCGAATAGGAGTCACGGATCGCCGTCCGTTTCTCTTCTACAGTGTTAATGATTAAAGCGATCTCGCCGTTCTTGATCATGTCTACAATGTGCGGACGGCCCTCTGCGACCTTGTTTACCCGGGTCACCGCAAGACCCGCGGCCTCAAGCGCCTTGGCTGTGCCGTGAGTAGCCACCAGGCTGAACCCCATATCCGAAAGGACACGCGCAGTATCAAGCACCCTGGTCTTATCATCGTCGCGCAGGCTGATGAATACACGCCCCGTTTGCGGTAAGCGTTCTCCGGAACCGATCTGGGATTTGACAAAAGCTTCCGCAAAAGTTTCACCGACGCCCATGACTTCCCCGGTCGACTTCATTTCCGGACCGAGAATGGTATCCGCGCCCGGGAACTTGATGAACGGGAACACCGCCTCCTTGACCGAAAAATAGGGCGGGACGATTTCGCGGGTCACGCCCTGGCTGGCCAGGGTCCGACCGGCCATGCAGCGGGCAGCGATCTTGGCGAGCGGCAAGCCGGCGGCCTTGGACACAAAAGGCACGGTGCGCGAAGCGCGGGGATTGACCTCGAGTACATAGACCACATCACCTTCCGCTCCATGCTGGATCGCGAATTGCACGTTCATCAGACCTTTGACTTTCAATGCCTTCGCCATCGCCACAGTCTGCCGGCGCAGCTCCTCCTGCAACGCAGGCGACAGCGAAAACGGCGGCAGCGAACATGCCGAATCACCGGAATGCACGCCCGCCTGCTCGATGTGCTCCATCACGCCACCAATAATCACTTCGTGGCCGTCACTGACCGCGTCGACGTCAACCTCTGTGGCATCATTAAGAAAGCGGTCAAGCAGTACCGGTGAATCATTCGACACCTTGATTGCTTCGCGCATGTAGCGCTCGAGTTCGCTTTGTTCATGCACGATTTCCATCGCCCGCCCGCCCAGCACGTAGGACGGACGTACAACCAGCGGATACCCGATCTCAGTGGCAGCTGCCAGCGCATTGGGGGCGCTTCGGGCAGTACGGTTAGGTGGCTGGAACAGCTTGAGCTTAGTCAGCAGTTTCTGGAAGCGTTCGCGATCTTCGGCAATATCGATCGAATCCGGCGTAGTACCGATGATGGGCACACCGTTGGCTTCGAGCGCCCGTGCAAGCTTCAGCGGTGTCTGTCCGCCAAACTGAACGATCACGCCCTCGGGCTTTTCGATGGCAACGATTTCCAGCACATCCTCGAGTGTCAGCGGCTCGAAATACAGCCGGTCGGAAGTATCGTAATCGGTGGATACCGTTTCCGGGTTGCAGTTGACCATGATGGTCTCGAATCCGTCTTCGCGTAGCGCCAGCGCGGCATGCACGCAGCAATAATCAAATTCGATGCCCTGGCCAATGCGGTTGGGACCGCCTCCGAGAACCATGATCTTGCGCCGGTCTGACGGCTGCGCCTCGCAATCCTCTTCATACGTCGAGTACATGTAGGCAGTGCTGGTCGAAAACTCGGCCGCACAGGTATCCACCCGCTTGTAGACCGGGCGTACGCCCAGCTTTTGGCGGTGCTCGCGCACCTCGTCCTGCTCCACCATCAGCAGCTTTGCCAGACGGCTGTCGGAAAAGCCTGAGCGCTTAAGCCTGCGCAATGCCGCGGCATCCAGGTCTTCCAGTTTTTTACCGGTGAGTGACCGCTCCTGGCGAACGATGTCCTCGATCTGCGCAAGAAACCAGGGATCAACTCGCGAAAAACCATATACCTGTTCCTGCGTCATTCCGCAGCGGAAAGCGTCAGCCAAATAGAAAATCCGCTCCGGCCCCGGATCGCCCAGTTCGTTTTCAATGACATCGGGATCGGTAGTTTTTTCGTCAAATCCGTCAACACCGGTCTCCAGGCCGCGAAGAGCCTTTTGCATCGATTCCTGAAGGGTGCGCCCCATCGCCATCACTTCGCCTACCGATTTCATCTGCGTTGTCAGACGGTCATCTGCTTGCGGAAATTTTTCGAAAGCGAAGCGCGGAATCTTGGTGACGACGTAGTCGATGCTCGGCTCGAACGATGCCGGAGTCGCACCACCCGTGATTTCATTGCGCAACTCGTCAAGCGTGTAACCGATCGCAAGCTTGGCAGCCACCTTGGCAATCGGAAAGCCGGTGGCTTTCGACGCCAGTGCCGATGAGCGCGACACCCGCGGGTTCATCTCGATGATGACCATACGCCCGTCTTCAGGATTGATGCCGAACTGCACGTTCGAGCCGCCTGTATCAACACCGATTTCGCGCAGGCAGGCAATCGAGGCGTTGCGCAGGATCTGGTATTCCTTGTCGGTCAGCGTCTGGGCCGGCGCCACCGTAATAGAATCCCCAGTATGTACTCCCATCGGATCGAAGTTTTCGATGGAACAGACGATGATGCAATTGTCGACGCGGTCACGCACGACCTCCATCTCGTATTCCTTCCAGCCGATGACCGACTCCTCGATCAGCACCTCGTTGGTTGGACTGGCGTCAAGCCCGCGCTCGACAATCGCCACGAACTCTTCTCGGTTGTAGGCGATGCCGCCACCGGTGCCGCCCAGTGTGAAAGACGGCCGGATAATAGTGGGAAAACCGACCACCGCCTGTACCTGCAACGCCTCTTCCATGCTGTGGGCAAGCGCAGAACGCGGACTTTCCAGCCCAATCTTCGACATCGCCTTCTTGAATTTTTCTCGGTCCTCGGCCTTATCGATCGCCTCCTTCGAGGCGCCAATCATTTCCACGCCGTATTTCTCAAGCACGCCGTTCTTGGCCAGGTCGAGCGCGCAGTTAAGCGCGGTCTGTCCGCCCATCGTTGGCAGCAGGGCATCAGGTCGTTCGGCGGCAATGATTTTCTCAACCACCTGCCAGGTCACCGGCTCGATGTAAGTTGCATTCGCCATGCCCGGATCAGTCATGATCGTCGCCGGGTTCGAGTTCACCAGGATGACCCGGTAGCCTTCCTCGCGCAGCGCCTTGCAGGCCTGTGCCCCCGAATAGTCGAATTCGCAGGCCTGGCCGATGATGATCGGCCCTGCGCCGATGATCATAATGCTCTTGATGTCGTTACGCTTAGGCATTTTTCGCGCTAGCGCCTTCCATCGCCTTGATGAAACGGTCGAACAGATAATCCACGTCGTGCGGCCCCGGGCTCGCCTCCGGATGACCCTGGAAACAGAATGCAGGTTTGTCGGTCAGCGCAAAACCCTGCAGGCTTCCGTCAAACAGCGAAACATGTGTCACCCTCGCATTAGCAGGCAACGTCTTCGCGTCCACTGCAAAACCGTGGTTCTGACTAGTGATCATCACCCGCTTGCTGTCCAGATCCTGCACCGGATGGTTGGCACCGTGATGACCAAACTTCATTTTCAGCGTTTTCGCGCCGCAGGCCAGCGCCAACAACTGATGGCCGAGACAGATGCCAAAAAGCGGCACGTCCTGGTCGAGAAGTTCGCGAATGGCGCCAATCGCATAATCACAGGGCTCAGGGTCACCAGGGCCGTTCGACAGGAACACGCCGTCGGGTCTGAGTTTCATGACCTCAGTAGCAGAGGTTTGAGCCGGGACCACCGTCAGTTTGCAGCCACGAGCGGCCAGCATGCGCAGGATGTTGCGCTTGACGCCAAAGTCATAGGCGACAACATGGTATTTCGCATCCCCCAGACTGCCGTAACCTGCGCCGAGTTTCCACACTGTTTCCGCAGCTTCGTAAGTTTTTGTGCAGGACACGACCTTGGCCAGATCCATGCCGACAAGGCCCGGAAATTCGCGAGCGGCTTTCATTGCCGCCTTTTCGTCGATTTTGCCAGCCATGATGCAACCGTCCTGGGCGCCCTTGTCGCGCAGGAGGCGAGTCAGTTTGCGGGTATCAATACCGGCTATTGCAACCACATTGCCGCTGCGCAGGTATTCGTCGAGTGGTTGGGTTGAACGGAAATTCGAAGCCTGCAACGGCAGGTCACGAATCACCAGACCTGAAGGCTGAATTTTTCCCGACTCGACATCTTCCGGGTTGGTGCCGGTGTTGCCAATATGCGGATAGGTCAGCGTGACAATCTGCCGGCAGTACGAAGGATCGGTAAGGATTTCCTGGTATCCGGTCATCGCGGTGTTGAAAACCACTTCCCCGGCAACCAGACCCTCAGCGCCAATCGAAACGCCGCGGAATACCGTGCCATCCTTCAATACAAGAATGGCAGGCGTACGCGAAGTCACGACAAGCTCCTGATTTTGTTAGGGTTTGATACGACGAGCGGGACGGATTGCAGCCCGTCCCGCTGTTCTTGAGATCAGAATTATACGCGACTGGCGGTGCCTCGACAAACTATGACAGCGGCGTGGCGATAGTTTAGCGTGTCAGCACGCGCTTAATGAACAATGCAGCCCGTTTCGCCGCATCCTGGGTTGCCAGCTTTTCCTCCTCGCGCTGATCCTGGCGGAAATCAAAAGCTCTGCGCGCGTAGGGGTACATCAGCATTTCCACCGGCACACCGCGCTTGAGAAGAGCGTAATAGGCTCGGCGGATCCCGGTGCGCCGTAACTCCTGTTCTTCATCTCCGACAATGAACATTACAGGAACGTTTATTTTTTCGACTTCCTGGGCGTATCGGTATACCTGCACCGGCTCGGGTGCATTCGGATTCACCATGTGCCCGTAATAAGTGACGATGCAGGCCACCTCGAGACGACGCGCCGCCAGCAGCACTGCGTGATAGCCACCGCGCGAAAAACCGACCACGCAGATGCGGTCTGAGCGCACCTCAGGAATTTTCTTCAGCGCATCGATCGCCAGTTCGACATCCTTCTCGGTTGCCGGATCGTGCTCGATGGGCCACGCGGGAATGAAGCGTGGACTGTGATAATCCGGAGCAATAACGGCGATACCTTGGGCAGCAATGCGCCTTACTTGGGCATCAGCTTCCAGATCCCAGCCGCGGCGGGCATGCACGTATAGCACTGCGGGATGCGGCGCAGGCGTGGCGGGCAGGTACAGTTTGGCGCCGACTTCGATCTCGCCGTTGCGGTATTGAACATCACGCACCGTGATGCCCGCAGCCATCGCACCGGTCATGATGGCTTGTAGCGCAATCACCGCGGTAATGAAAGCTGACCGGCTCACGACATATTACCTAAGTTTATGATTTTATTTATTCTTTAGATCTAACACATCCCACATGTCGAACAATCCGGGGGGCTTCGACATCAGAAAATGCGCAGCCCGCAATGCGCCCTGCGCATAAGTTGCACGACTGTACGAGCGATGGATAATCTCGACGCGTTCGCCGGTACCGGCAAACAGTGCGGTATGATCGCCGACGATGTCGCCGGCGCGGATAGTCGCAAAACCTATGGTGCCCGGCTTGCGCTCCCCGATATGGCCTTCGCGCGCATAGACCGCGCAGTCCTTGAGGTTACGGCCGAGCGCACCGGCAATAACCTCCCCCATCTTTAGCGCAGTGCCCGAGGGTGCATCGACCTTGTGTTTGTGATGGGCTTCGATGATTTCGATGTCATGACAAGAGCCCATCGCCTTGGCCGCCATCTCCATCAGCTTCAGCGTGACGTTGACCCCGACGCTCATGTTAGGGGCAAACACGATGCCGATATCTCTCGAAGCCTCAACGATCTTTTTTTTACCCGCCTCCTCGAAACCGGTAGTGCCGATCACCATCCGTACTTTTAGTTTGCGGCAGATTGCCAGATGCTGCAGCGTGCCTTCGGGTCGGGTGAAATCGATCAGAATGTCGGCATCTGTCAACGCCCGCTCGGGATCATCGCTGACCTTGATGCCACGCGATGCAACTTCCAGTTCGCCCGCATCACGGCCGACTAGGGGATTGCCTGCAATCTCAAGCGCCGCCGCCAATCGGGCCTGCGCATCCTTACCGACCGCCTCCAGCAGCATGCGTCCCATGCGCCCACTGCTGCCGGCTATGGCGATACGGGTAGTTCCGGCCGCACTCATTTTTTCTCCTGTGCCGGTGATGCGGTCGATATTTTCGGGCCGGACACGATGTCGCCTTCTATCCTGTCCAGCTGATCGCCTTTGAACAATACCTTCACCAGACGTTTTTCGGCGAGCCCGCCCTTCTTGTGAAGCACGTAGACATAATCCCACCGGTCAGCATGGAAAGGATCGGCGATCAGTGGTGTGCCCAGCGCAAATCGCACCTGGCTGCGCGACATGCCACGTTTCAGCTTGGCGACCATGTCTTGGGTGATGAAATTGCCCTGCTGGATGTCGATCTTATAAGGCTCTAGTGTCGGCAGACTGGGCATGTAACCGCACCCCGACAGCAGCAACGAGAGAATTAGTAGTTTTTTCATTTGGATCCTGAGGCTCGGCCCCGGCATCGCCGTAGCGGAGAATTCCAACCTTTGTTGGTATCATAGCTGAATTGTTACATCAAAGAGCGCCCAATACGGCAAACCCCGCGATGAGTTCTCCGGATGACCTGAAAACCATCGGCCTCAAAGCCACATTACCGAGATTGCGCATTCTCGAACTGTTCGAGAAAAGCGACATTCGGCACCTGTCCGCAGAGGATGTCTATAAAAAGCTAGTTGATGAAGGAACGGATACCGGTCTCGCCACGGTGTACCGAGTACTGACCCAGTTTGAACAGGCCGGACTGCTGATGCGCCACCATTTCGAATCCGGTAAGGCCGTCTATGAACTCAACCAGGGTGACCACCACGACCATTTGGTCTGCGTCCAGTGCGGCCATGTCGAAGAGTTCAATGATCCGGAAATCGAAAAACGGCAGGAAAAAGTAGCCAAGGATCGCGGCTTTCGCATCCACGACCACTCGCTACACATTTACGCCGACTGCATCAAGACCAACTGTCCGCACAAAAGCAGAAGCTGAACGGAACCATCCTGTCAGCTCGCCAGATTCCGTACCAGTTATTTCACGCCGAGCATTTCAGCAGCGTGCCTGCGCGTGGTAGCGGTGATCTTTACGCCGCCGAGCATACGCGCGATTTCCTCGACGCGCGCGTCTTCATCCAGCGCCGCCACTGCTGAAGTCGTCTTGCCTCGCGTATCTGTCTTGCTTACCCGCCACTGCCGGTCCGCGGCCGCAGCCACCTGCGGCAGATGGGTGATGCACATCACCTGATGCTTGCCACCCAGCTCTTTTAGCATGCAGCCGACGATTTCCGCTACACGTCCGCCAATGCCGGTATCAACTTCGTCAAAAATAAGCGTAGGAACATGCGCCACCCGGCTGAGCACTGTCTGGATCGCCAGGGATAGCCGTGACAGTTCCCCGCCTGATGCGGTCTTTGACAGCGGCTGGGGTGAAATGCCCTTGTGAGGAGCCACCCGGAATTCGATCTGCTCCAGCCCGTACGCCGCCGGCCCCTCAAGCGGCAGCAGGGCCACCTCAAACATCCCGCCCTGCATCGCCAGCTCCTGCATGCCGGCCGTGACGGTCTCGGCCAGTTTTTTGGCCGCCTTCTTCCTGCCCGCCGTCAATTTTTTTGCTGATTCACGATAGGCACTCTCGGCTTTCGCTTCACGTTTGCGGAGGGTTTCCGGATCACCTCCAGCACCGAGTTCAGCCAGACGTTCTCGGACATGGTCCATCAAATCCGGCAATCCGTCGGGATCAACCCGGTACTTGCGCGCGGCACCGTGCAGTGCATCAAGACGCTGCTCGATCTCGCGCAGCCGTTGCGGATCAAGGTCGGCACGTTCGCCGTACCGTCGCAGTGCACTGGCACTTTCCTGTAGCTGTATTCGCGCTGGTTCAAGCATGTCGAGTATGTCCTGCAGCCGCGGATCGTGCTGCATCAAAGGCTGCAGGCGAGCAATGACTGCATCCAGCTGCTCCAGGGACGCACCCTCGCCTTCGGACAACATGTCCACACCTGACTGCGCGGCGTCGATCAGGCTTGCGGCATGAGCCAGTCGCGCGTGCTCTGCGCTGGCCGCAGCCCATTCACCTTGCACAGGCTTCAACGCATCCAGCTCCTGCAACTGCCACTCCAGCCGCTCGCGTTCCGCACTGATCGCGGCAGCGTTGCCTTCAAACGCCAGGCGATCCTCGCGTCGCCGCTGCCAGGTCAGCCAAAAATCAGCGGTTTGGGCAGCAAGCGGTTCGAGACCGCCGTAGGCATCGGTCAGCGCTCGCTGGGTAGCCGGGCGGCTCAGCGACTGATGCTCATGCTGACCATGGATATCGACGAGAAAATCGCCAGCCTCGCGCAACTGGGCTGCGGTCGCGGCATGGCCGTTGATGTATCCGCGCGAGCGACCTGAGGCCTCAACCATCCGGCGCAGCAGACAAACCCCTTCATCACCGGCGAGATCGTGTTCATCGAGCCATGCCAGCAGGGGCTTGTTGCTATCGATAAAGAATTCTGCAGCGACATCGGCACGCGCAGCGCCCTGGCGAACCGCGATGGCATCGGCCCGCTCGCCCAGTGCCAGTGCCAGCGCATCAACCAATATGGATTTGCCGGCGCCGGTCTCTCCAGTCAGCACCGTGAACCCAGCACCAAATTCGAGCTCGAGACGATCGACGATGACGAAATCCTTTATGACAAGTCGAGCGAGCATAGTTTTATCGCTGAGTCCCTCTCAAAATCGTCCGAGCGCAGGAATCTTGGAATCAGTCCCTGTTCCAGTGCAGTTTCTCACGCAACATCGCGTAGTAACTGTGGCCAACCGGATGCAGCAGCTTGATCTTGTGGGGATAACGTTTCACCATCACGCGGTCACCCTCGCGCAGATCAAAATGGGAATGGCTATCGAAGTGCGCGCGCGGATCATCAGCACTGCGCACAATGACTTCCACGGTGCAATCGCCGCTCAGCACGATTGGACGGTTGGAGAGCGTGTGCGGCGAAACCGGCACCAGCGTAATCACAGACAGCGCCGGGTGCACGATGGGGCCACCGGAAGACAACGCATAGGCCGTCGACCCGGTCGGCGTTGCCACGATCAGTCCGTCGGAACGCTGCCGGTAAATGAACTGGCCATCGACGCGCACCTCGATCTCGACCAGACCGCCGGCAAACCCCTTGGCGACCACCACGTCGTTGAAGGCCAGAACCTCGAATACGCGTTCCTGATCGCCGTTGTTGCCGCTCCAAACTTCGGATTCTAGGAGCATGCGCTCCTCGGTCACGTACTGCCCGTCCAGAATCGCGGTGATTGTCTCGAACATCGTCTCGAGCGAAATATCAGTCAAAAAACCCAAACGGCCCTGGTTGACACCAACAAGCTCAACATCGTAAGGCGCAAACGTGCGCGCGATGTTGAGCATGGTGCCGTCGCCGCCTAGCACGACTGCCAGATCGGCCTCGCGCCCCAGATCCTCCAGCAGCAGCACCGAGTACGGGCAATCCGGAATGTGCGCCGCGGTCAGGCGGTCGATCAATACCCTCACTCCGCGCTTCTCCAGAAAGCGCGCAAGTTGCATCAGCGGCGATGCAATCTCCGGCGAGTTGTATTTGCCGATCAACGCGACGGTATTGAATGCGGATGACATGGAGGCATTAAACCATATTTCGCAAACACCAGGTTTTCCGCAAACCCATTGAAAACAATGCATTGGCGCTCCAACTCGGAGAGTGCTGACGCACCGCGCATTTTGTGTAAAATGAATTTCATGGCTCATGAATCACAGGCGCTTAACGAACGCGCGCAATTGCTGCTGAAAACCTTGGTGGAACGCTACATCGCCGACGGACAGCCGGTGGGTTCGCGCGCGTTGTCCAAGTTTTCAGGGCTCGACCTTTCCCCTGCCAGCATACGCAACGTGATGGCCGACCTTGAGGAAATGGGCTTCATTGCCAGCCCGCACACCTCGGCCGGACGCGTGCCGACTTCGCGCGGCTACCGTTTCTTCGTAGATACGCTGCTCACAGTCCAGCCGCTGGACCGCGTCGAAATCAACCAACTGGAAGGACAATTCCAGGTCGAAAATACCCACAAGCTGGTGTCCTCGGCCTCGCACATACTGTCGGAACTGACTCACTTCGCGGGCGTGGTCGTCACGCCGAGGCGCAGCAGCGGCTTCCGCCATATCGAATTCCTCAAGCTGGCAGAAAAACGCATCCTGCTGATACTGGTCACAGCCGAAGGCGACGTGCAAAACCGCATCATCCAGACCGATCAATCGTTCACCCCGGCCGAGCTGGTAGAGGCCGCCAACCTGCTCAACCAGAAGTTTGCCGGCTGCAGCTTCGAAGAAATCCGCCGTCGCATCCATGCCGAACTCAACCAGCTGCGTGAAGACATGACCCAGCTGATGTCTGCAGCGCTGGCTGTCGGCGACCAGGCAGTCAACGACTCTGCGGAGGACGTGGTGATCTCGGGCGAAGTCAATCTGCTCGGCATCGATGACCTGTCGTCGAACATGGTCAAGTTACGCGACCTGTTCAACCTGTTCGAACACCGCACCACACTGCTCCAGCTTCTGGACGTTTCCAGCCGCGCCCAGGGCGTACAAATTTTCATCGGCAACGAAGCCGGGTTGCAGCCGCTCGACGAATGCAGCGTGGTCACCGCACCCTACGAGGTCGACGGCAAGGTCGTCGGCACCGTCGGCGTAATCGGCCCCACCCGCATGGCCTATGAGCGCGTGATCCCGATTGTCGATATCACCGCCAAACTTTTATCCAGCGCGCTGACGCAGCGCTAGGCCCTCCGCATTTGTCGCATTTCGCCAAAGAGCCCGCTTTTACCCACGGCACCGCGCCCAAGATCGGCATCCTGCTGATCAACCTCGGTTCACCCGACGCGGCGACACCCGACGCGGTGCGCCGCTATCTGCGTGAATTTCTTTTCGACCCCTGCGTAGTCGAAATACCGCGCCCGGCATGGTGGCTCATTCTCAATCTGCTCGTACTGACCACGCGACCGAAGGCCTCGGCGCAACGCTACCAGCAGGTGTGGACCAAGGAGGGTTCTCCACTGAAAGTACACACCGAACGCCAGGTCAACCTGCTGCGCGGCCACCTCGGCGAACGTCTGAAGCAGCCGCATGTCGTTGACTATGCGATGCGCTACGGCCAGCCAGCGATATCTTCGAAGCTCGCCGCACTGAAGGCGCAGGGCTGCGACCGTATTTTGTTGCTACCGCTGTACCCACAGTATTCGGCCAGTACCACCGCCACTGCCTTTAATACGGCGTTTGCGGCTATCGGAGCCATGCGCAATCAGCCGGCACTGCGAACGGTCAAACACTTCCACGACTATGACGGCTACATCAAGGCCGCCGCGCGTAACATCCAGGATTACTGGTTCAAGCACGGTCGCGGCGACCACTTGATACTGAGTTTTCATGGTGTGCCGCGACGAACGCTCGAGCTCGGTGATCCTTATCACTGCGAATGCCTGAAAACTGGACGCCTGATAGCCGAACAGATTGGTCTTAAGCCCGGGTTAGTCACCATTACCTTCCAGTCGCGTTTTGGTCGCGCCGAATGGCTTAAACCGTATACTTCCGAGACACTGAAAGTATTAGCAAAAAATAAAACCACGCGCGTCGATGTGGCCTGTCCCGGCTTCATCAGTGATTGCCTAGAGACGCTGGAGGAAATCGCGATTGAAGCCAAAGCCGATTTCATCAAGGCCGGCGGAAAAGAATTGCACTACATTCCGTGTCTTAACGAGCGCGATGACTGGATGCATGCGCTGACCGAAATTGCGTTGGAAAACTTACATGGCTGGACCGAAAACACGACACAGGAAATGCTAATGGCGTCTAAGGAGCGCGCACTTCAGCATGGCGCGAAAGCCTAACGCCGTGCCTTTCGTCGAGAGGAATGGCCAGCCTCGGCTGTATTACAGCGTTGACGATTTCACAGACCCATGGAAAAAGGCGCCTGTCGTGCTGCTGCAGCACGGCAACGGCCGCTCTGGAAAATTCTGGTATCAATGGGTACCCGCGCTCGCCCGTCAATACCGTGTAGTGCGCCCCGACATGCGCGGACTGGGTGAATCCAGACGCGACTTTGATTTTGCCACAGGACTTACCGTAGAACACTGCATCGCCGACCTGGTTGCCATCATCAATGATCTCGGCGTCGATAAGGTGCACTTTGTCGGAGAATCCTCGGGCGGCATCTTCGGCCTCGGTCTTGCCGCGCTACATCCGCAACTCGTGCGCACGCTGACCATTGCCGCGACGCCGGTGTACATCAGCGACAAGATGAAGTCGAGCTACGCCCTGCAGCACGGCTCGCGGGCTGAAGCCATGCGCGGCATGGGTATCAGCAAGTGGGTGGACACCACCAACCGTTCAACGCGCTTTCCGCCAGAAACCGAAGAGGGTTTTTTCAACTGGTACGCAGATGAATTCGCCAAGGGCAACATCGAAGTGCTGCTAAGACTGGTGCAACTGGTGAATGAAGCCAATGCACTGGAATGGCTGCCAAAGGTGAAATGTCCAGTGCTCGGGCTCTACCCCACTGGCGGCCCCATCACCGACAACGAACAGGAACGCCTGCTGACCACATACCTAAAGAACTTACGGCTGGTGCACCTGCAAACGGCCTACCACATGGTCCATCACATCGTGCCGGAAGTCTGTATCAGTGAATTGATGGCTTTCCTTTCCAACCAGCTGGAATAGATTAGCCACTGACCTAGCCTAATTGAGATCTATAGCTAGTTGAAATCAGACCTAAGCTGAACTCTCGA
>JAYOED010000026.1:0-7331 GCA_038106575.1 Burkholderiales bacterium | reverse complement strand
GCATCGACGGCAATGTCACTTTTTTCTTTGAGCTAAAGGATTTAGTCGGTCACATCCTTAACCGTCTGGCCAAAAGTATGGTCATGCGTGAAACCAAAGCAATATGCAGATCGGGATCTTTTTTTCATCATTTCGAATTGCTCTATCAAAAGCAACCCTACCTCGCCCTCGCTGATTGCCTTGCAGGTGGCATAACGCGGCTCGTTGGTGATCAACCCCATCTCACTGAGCATAGTGCCGGGCTTGATAAAGGCCATCAATTTTTTTCTTATCGTATTCAACTGTTGTAACCTCGAAGGAACCGGACACCACCACCATCTCGCGTGATCTGAAGCATCGCCTACCTGGATCAGAACTTGGTCTGCGCGCACCTTGATCCACCGGAAATAGGGCACATAACGCACTAACGTGTCATCAGTCATTTCCAAAAAAAGTTCAATTGCCCCCAAGAGCGCGCAACTTTGTTTCTTGCGTTTCTGGTGAGATCGGAGCATCCATGAATTCATTCTCCCCAAAGCTTAGGCGCGATAGACCGACGGCTCTGGCTAGCTCCGGGCATCGGATGGACGAATTTCATGCTCCAACCTAGGACAGAGGCAAAAGCGGCTAATCATCATCTGACTGAGGCTCTGGATTCTCGCCGGCATTTTCGTCAGACTCGTAGATGACTTCCATCTGGTTTGGCCCCAGACCCAGCGAATGCGAAACTACGGTACCGTCGGCCGCCTGCCATGAATCCTCCACCCAGGCACCGCCGAACTCGTCGATTTCATTGACTTCCAGCACCGAACCTTCCATGGCACGCGCGGCCTGAGCGTCAGTCTCTGACAGCTGCGAAAGCACCGACTCGCTGATAGGCAATACCCGAACACGGCTGCCTACAAAAACCGGGGTGCCGTTGATATCTTCCGCTTCTGTATCCATTATTTCCCAAAGTATTTGATTCGTTTACCCGCGAACAACAGGATCGGGCGCGTATTCCCGCGATCGATCCTGCATGCCGAGCATCGCATAAATACCGGTTCGCTGCAGATCTAACGGGGCAGCGCCCGGTTGGCGCTTTCAAGCAATGCATACCGCTCCGCAGTACTGCGTCTCGACAAAATCACCCGCCACAGCGGAAACAGATTGTGCTCTTCCCGGTATTCATGTTTTGCCAGTGTGCCGGAAAGAATCGCGCAGTAGATGCTCAGTTCAGCGGCATCGAACGGTTCAGCGGCAAGCGTCTCTTCAACGAGCCGCAACTGCTCGGCGATTTCGCGATGCTCTCGAAGCATGATTGCCGCCGGCTGGTCGGCCGCAGCCTGCGGCGCGCCGAGGCGGACGGCCAGCTCGCCATCCTCAAACCCGACATGCCGATCGAGCGCAGTGATGAATTCGCGCAGCACCAACACTGCCGCAGCGGCCTCGCCGCGATTGAGTTGTCCCAGCGCGTGCGCCAGCAGGCCGTCGATACGCTTATGGTCTGCGGCCAGTAATGCCAGCACGTCAGTCACAACCCTGTCCTCACGGTGGCGCACTGTGACTCGCCAGGCGCCTTCGGCCTCGACGATATCCCAGACCAGGTTTTCGCGCAGTTGCAGATTAAGACTCGCCATCAGCAGAGAGGGCTCTTCACCGGTGATCAGAGTCACAGCGGTGCCGGGACGCACGGCTTTTACACGGTCCAGCGCCGCGCCAGTGCGATGTCCGGCAGGTTCATCGCGCAGGTCGTACATATCGCCCATATATAGAAATTATCAATTTAAACAGATATTTATAAATTTATGGTCACTGCCTTGAATTCGGCGGAGTCGCCCCAAACTATGAAAAGTTAACCCGTTCACTGCACTGGCATCATAAAAGCCCATGTCTCAGGAATCACCGCAAGCCAAGACCGAGAATACCTCCGAAGGTGCTACCGCTGCAGCAGAAAATCAGGCGGCAGCTCCGGAAACTATGCCAACCACGGAAGAACTGCTGCACCAGGCCGAACTCGCCGCGCAGGAACACCACGATGCGTGGCTGCGCGCCAAGGCCGAAACCGAGAATGTACGAAAGCGCGCAGCGACAGACGTCGTCAACGCACACAAATTCGCGATAGAGGGTTTCGCAGGCGAGCTGCTGGCCGTCTGCGACAGTCTCGAAGCGGCTCTGGCGGTCGAAACCGCCACAGTCGAAAGCCTGAAGAGCGGCGCTGAACTGACGCTCAAGCAACTGACCGCAGCATTCGAAAAATATAACCTCAAGCCGGAAAACCCGGTAGGTCTGAAGTTCGATCCCCACCGCCATCAGGCCATCAGCATGGTCGAGTCCGACGCCGAACCGAACACGGTGACCCAGGTATTGCAGAGGGGTTACCTGCTTAACGACCGCGTACTTAGGCCGGCGCTAGTCATGGTAGCCAAGGCCAGGGACGGTTCTGCCGCCCAAGGCGCTGACAACGCTTGAAAAAACGCCCGCCAACCCCAGATGGGAAGACAAGCGAGCCAGTGAAATACTTAAAATTTATTTAATAAAATCAATAAATTAAATGGATATCCGGCGCAACACATTTTCGCAAACGAGGTAAAGATATGAGCAAGATCATCGGCATCGACCTAGGTACTACGAACTCCTGCGTGGCCGTGATGGAAAACGGAACGCCGAAGGTCATCGAAAATTCCGAGGGCGCGCGCACCACGCCGTCCATCGTCGCCTACATGGAAGACGGCGAAATCCTCACCGGAGCCCCGGGCAAACGACAGGCTGTGACTAATCCTAATAACACGCTATATGCCGTGAAGCGGCTGATCGGCCGGCGCTTCGAGGAAAAGGAAGTGCAGAAGGACATCAACCTGATGCCCTACAAGATCCTCAAGGCCGACAACGGCGACGCCTGGGTTGAAGTACGCGGCAAAAAAATCGCTCCGCCCGAAGTCTCGGCACAGGTTCTGATCAAGATGAAGAAAACCGCCGAGGACTATCTCGGTGAACCGGTGACCGAAGCGGTGATCACGGTACCCGCCTACTTCAACGATTCGCAGCGACAGGCGACCAAGGACGCCGGCCGCATTGCCGGCCTTGACGTCAAGCGCATCATTAACGAGCCGACCGCGGCCGCGCTGGCCTTTGGCATGGACAAGAAAAAAGGCGATCGCAAGATCGCCATCTATGACCTTGGCGGCGGCACCTTCGACATTTCGATCATCGAGATCGCCGAAGTCGAGGGTGAGCACCAGTTTGAAGTGCTGTCTACCAACGGCGACACCTTCCTCGGCGGCGAGGACTTCGACCAGCGCCTGATGGACCACCTGTGCGACGAATTCAAGAAGGAATCTGGCGTCGACCTGAAGAAGGACATGCTCGCGTTGCAGCGCCTGAAAGATGCAGCCGAAAAAGCCAAGATCGAACTGTCTTCGAGCGCGCAAACCGAGATCAACCTGCCCTACATCACGGCGGACCAGTCCGGCCCGAAGCATCTGGCGATCAAGATCACCCGCGCCAAGTTCGAGGCGCTGGTGGAAGACCTGATCACGCGTACCATCAAGCCCTGCGAAATCGCAGTCAAGGATGCCGGCGTCAAGCTCACCGACATCGAGGACGTTATTCTGGTCGGTGGCCAGACGCGCATGCCGAAAGTGCAGGACGCGGTAAAGGCCTTCTTCGGCAAGGAGCCGCGCAAGGACGTCAATCCCGATGAAGCGGTTGCGGTGGGCGCAGCCATCCAGGCCGGCGTACTCAAAGGCGATGTCAAGGACGTGCTGCTGCTTGACGTGACGCCGCTGTCGCTGGGCATTGAGACGCTGGGTGGCGTGCTGACCAAGCTGATCCAGAAAAACACCACGATCCCGACCAAGGCCGCCCAGGTGTTCTCGACCGCCGAAGACAACCAGGGCGCGGTTACCATCCACGTGCTGCAGGGCGAGCGCGAAATGGCCAAGGCCAACAAGTCGCTGGGCCAGTTCAACCTCACCGACATTCCGCCGGCGCCGCGCGGCATGCCCCAGATCGAGGTCACTTTCGACATCGACGCCAACGGCATCCTCCACGTGTCGGCCAAAGACAAGGCCACCGGCAAGGAAAACAAGATCAAGATCCAGGCCAGTTCGGGCCTCTCCGAAGAGGAGATCCAGCGCATGGTCAAGGATGCGGAGACCAATGCCGAAGAAGACAAGAAGCTGCGCGAGCTGGTCGATGCCCGCAACCAGTGCGACGCGATGATCCACAACGTCAGGAAATCGCTGAAAGACCACGGCGACAAGGTCAACGCTGACGAGAAGGCCAAGATCGAGGCTGCACTAAAAGACGCCGAGGGCGTGATCAAGAGTGACAACAAGGAGGACATCGAAGCCAAGACCAAGGCGCTGGCCGAGACCGCGCACAAGCTGGCCGAGCAGATGTACAAGGAACAGCAGGCGCAGGCCGGAGCGGCCGGTGGCGATGCCGGAGCCGACACCAAGGCCGATGGAAGTAAGAAGAAGGACGAAGGCGACGTCGTCGACGCCGAATTCGAGGAAGTGAAAGACGGCAAGAAATAACCGGCAATACGTCCCAATGCGGGGCGCAGCGGCGTCGGGGTGACGATCTCCGCGCCCTGCGCCTTTGGCACATTCGGACCAACGGAAAACAATGTCGAAAAAAGACTTTTACGAAGTACTAGGCGTCAACCGTGACGCTTCCGAGGACGACCTAAAAAAGGCGTACCGCAAGCTCGCCATGAAATGGCATCCGGACCGCAACCCAGACAACCCGAAAGCCGAGGAACATTTCAAGGAAGCCAAGGAAGCCTACGAGGTACTCACCGACGCGCAGAAGCGCGCGGCCTATGACCAGTTCGGCCACGCCGGTGTCGATCCTTCTTCCGCCGCAGGTGCCGGCGCGGGCTTCGGTGGCTTTACCGACGCTTTCGGCGACATTTTTGGCGACATCTTTGGTGGCAGTGGCGGAGGACGCCAGCGTTCCAGCGTGTTTCGCGGCGCCGACCTGCGCTACAACCTCGAAATTTCGCTGGAAGACGCCGCGCGCGGCACCGAGACGCGCATCCGCATTCCGGCTATGGAACAATGCGAAACCTGCCACGGCAGCGGCGCCAAACCAGGCACCCAGCCAACCACCTGCACCACATGCGGTGGTCACGGCCAGGTACGCGTGCAGCAGGGCTTTTTCTCGATCCAGCAGACCTGCCCGAAGTGCCACGGCACCGGCAAGATGGTGGCCAACCCCTGCAGCCCCTGCTCGGGCAGCGGCCGTATCAAGAAACATAAGACGCTGGCGGTAAAAATTCCCGCAGGCGTTGACGACGGTGACCGTATCCGGCTGTCGGGAGAGGGCGAAGCTGGCGTCAACGGCGGACCTTCGGGTGATCTCTATGTGGTCATCCAGATCAAGCCGCACGGCGTGTTCACCCGCGACCACAACGACCTGCATTGCGAGATGCCGGTCTCCTTCACCGTCGCAGCACTGGGCGGTGAAATCGAAATCCCCACCCTCGACGGTTACGCCAAGATCAAGGTGCCCGCGGAAACCCAGAGCGCCAAGATCTTCCGCCTTCGCGGCAAGGGCATCAAGGGCGTGCGCTCATCGGGACACGGCGACCTTATGTGCCATGTCGTCGTCGAAACGCCGGTCAACCTGACCGCGCGCCAGAAAGAACTGCTGCAGGAATTCGAATCCATCAGTAACACGGATTCGGCGCGTCACAATCCGCGCGCGAAGTCGTGGATGGATCGCGTGAAGGAATTCTTCGCGGAATAAACGCCGTCAGGCGGCGTATTTCTTGACGGTTTTCCAGTCGATCTCGAAGCCGAAACCCGGTAGATCGCTCATGTGCACCTGCCCATCCTTCACCTGGGCGCGTTCGTTGAACATTTCGAACCACAGCGGATCACGATCAGCATTACCATGCGATTCGACGCCGAAGCCCAGCCGCGGAAACGCTGACACCAGGTGGCAATGCACCTCGGGCACGATGTGCGGCGCAATATGCACGCCATGCTGCTCGGCTAGATAGCTCACACGCAACGCCTCGGTAAAACCAGCATAGCGCGTTGAATCGAACTGGATAAAACGCAACGCGCCCGAGGAAATGAAATCCCGTGCCGTGAAGCGGGTGATCTCGCGCTCGCCGTGAGCTAGGGGAATCGGCGTCGCCCGCGCCAGTATCACGAAATCTGTGGGTTGCAGGTACCAGTGCAGCGGCTCCTCCAGCCAGTGGATGTCATACAGTTCGACCGCGCGGGCAAAGCGGATGCATTCCTCGAGATCGTAGGCGGCATTCATGTCGAGCAGCAGCAACACATCCTTGCCGATCGCCGCACGCGTGGCCTTGATACGCTCGACTTCCTTTTCGATGCTCAGCCCGGAAGTCTTCAGCTTGACCGCGCGGTAACCGTTCTTCACGAACCCAGCCAGTTCCTCGGCGCAGGCGTGCAGCGGCGCATCAAGATCGTAATAACCGCCGGTGGCATAGGCGAATACCGGTTTGCCGTCGCCACCAAGCAACTGCCATACCGGCTTGCCCAGCGCCTTGCCCTTGATATCCCACAGCGCGCTGTCGATGCCGCCCATCGCCGCCATGATCTGCGGCCGGTCGTTACGCGACATCGGCTGCGGCAGGCCGTCGCGTCCGCCCATGCCGGTCGCCCGCGGCGACGTCAGCGAAAACAGCTTCTCCCACACCGCGACATGCGCCAGCGCATCCATGCCGCGCGCCACCTCGCCCAACTTCTCCACATACTCGCAGATCAGCTTCATCGGCGACCCATGAATCTGCCCGACCCCTGTCAGCCCGTCATCGGTCTTCACCTCCACCAGCACCACGCTGGAACTGTGCAACTCCTCGTGCGCAGTCCACAGCGTATGTTTGAGTTTTGCTGAAACGGCATAAGCCTTGACTGAAGCGATGATAGTCACAAAAAAACGCCTTTAATTCAATTTAAACAAATAGTTAATAACTACTTAGCTGCGCCGCCAGGTTGTCCCTTTGGGTCCGTCTTCGAGAACAACTCCGGCCTCCTGCAATTCCGCTCGGATTCGATCCGCGTCGGCAAAATTCTTTGCTTTCTTTGCCGCGGTCCGCGCTGCAATCGCTGCCTCGATCTTCTCGGGGCTCCAATCACTGTCCGCCGGCCCTCCCTGCAAAAAGGCCTCGGGTTCCCGCCGAAGCAACCCCAACATTCCTGCCAATGCCTTAAGCAGCGCCGCATCTACCGCCGACCGCGATTTGTTCAGTTCGTTCGCCAGATCGAACAGCACCGCCACTGCTTCCGGCGTATTGAAGTCGTCGTCCATCGCCGCCTTGAAGCGAGCGGCATAAGCATTACCCCAATCAACCGCAATCTCGTTCGTAGTTGTGCCCTTAAGTGCAGTAT
>JAYOED010000025.1:27042-30139 GCA_038106575.1 Burkholderiales bacterium | reverse complement strand
GCTGCGCCTGCTCAATCTGCTGGTGCGAATGCTGTTTCGACAATATGCCGGACTGTATTACACGCTCGGGCCGCGGTTTTACGAATTGGCGGGGTTGACTCGCGGCGGTTATTGGTGCCGGCTGGCCCGGCAAAATCCGACGCGCCGGGAATTCGTCAGCGAGCAACTGGCGCCGACGAAGCGTATGCTGGAAGGTTACGGCTTTCGCCTTTAGTGGTTCTGTTTCCGCTTCAGCGCGTTTCAGCGATCGTCTGTGCTGTACTGTAAGCGGGGCGCCATTGCAGTTCGGCGGCGGCACGGTGGCAGTCCAGCGTGAGGGAATGTTGCAATCCGTCCAGCCAGCCCGGTTCACCGCCCCAGCCGCCGAGTCGGTACGCCGCGTGCAACGCCACTCGAGCGGCGGATACCGGCAGCGGCAGGCAAATGGGATTGCGTTCACGTTTGACCTCGCGCAAGCTGAACGTGTCAGCGGCTGCCAGATTGAAAGCGCCGCTGACGTTACAATTCAATCCAAGCAGGATGGCATTTGCAACGTCGATTTCGTGTACGCATTGCAGTTGCGGCTGCGGGTCGGGGACTTTCAGGTAAAACGGCAGCTCCAGCAACTGGCGCAACGTGGGCTGCGCGTGCGGTCCGAGTATCACGTGCGGACGCAGCCGCAGGGAGTCGGGAAACTCTTCTTCAAGTCGGCATTCGAGCTCCGCCTTGTGCTGTCCGTAGAGAAATGACGGCAACGGCGTAAGGCGGGTGGATTCATTCAAATGGGTGCCGCTCCCGTATACCGCAGCACTCGAAAGATGAATGATACGGCGCAATCCGACTTGCCGTGCACGCAACAGCAGTACCATGCTGCCTTCGACGTTGACGGCGCGCATTTCAGATTCGGCGGTATGCCCGCGCAGCACCACATAAGCCAGGTGAATCAATGCGTCATGATCTGGCAGCAGATCCGTCATTTTCGGATCACGGAAATCCATAGTCAGTGCATGGAACGAAGGGTGCTTGTAATGCGGGGGGCGTAAGTCAACTCCCGTGACCTGCGAAACGTTTACGTCAGCGCACAATCGTGGCAGCAAAGCCTGGGAAAGCGCCGAGCTGGATCCGGTCAACAGGACTTTCACGACGGTGCGCCCGATTCCAAGGCTGGGATGACCTCAGCGGCAAATAGCGTCATGGATTCGCGGACGATTGCGGTATCGACGGCTCCGCCGCCAAAGGCGCAGAGCAGATGGGTTACCCCAGCGTCGCGGTACTTGCGTAGCTTGTCCGCGCACTCGGACGGCGTGCCAACGACTGTCAGACCGGCGAAATCGGTCAGGCCGAGGTTGACGCCCAGCTTCATCAAGTGGCGGAACTTGCCGAGTTCGTGCATGTGCTCGTAGCCCGGATAAAGCGTCTCCAGCACCGGCAGCGTGGTTTTGTAGAGTTCGCCGTAAAACCAGCCGAAAGCATCGCGCGCAAGTTCATGCGCCCGCGCACCGTCCGCAAGACACAGTATGCCTAGTGTCAAGCCGATGCGGGGTGTTGAATCGTGTTTCCACGCTTTTCCGTAGCGCCGGATGTCCTGTTTAACCATGAACCAGGGTTTGAACGGCCCGACAAGCACGCCGAGTTCCTGGGCGGCGGCCCAATCGAAAGTTTCGGGGCTGACCGCCGCGGCCCATAACGGCGGATGGGGTCGTTGCACAACGCGAGGCACGATGTCGAGGTTGTGTAAGGCATGGCGCGCAATCGGTGAGCTGACGGTGTTTTCCCGGAAAAATGTCCTCAGCAGTCCAAGGCTTTCCTCAAACAGCGAGCGGCTGTTTTTCATGTTTTGACCGAAGACGGCATATTCCCGTGGCGAAAATCCGCGGCCGATACCGACCTCCAGCCTGCCGCCCGATAGCACATCCAAAGTGGCGATACGCTCCGCAACATGGACTGGGTGATGCAACGGCAGGGGGATGATGGCGTGGCCGATGCGCATGCGTTTTGTCCGCGCTGCAGCTGCCCCGAGCAGAATTTCCGGTTTTGACGAATGCGAATAGCCGCGCATGAAGTGGTGTTCGACCAGCCAGGCGCAGCCGTAGCCCAGATGGTCGGCAAGCTCGATTTCACCCAGAGTGTCGGCATAGACTTCAACCTCAGTCCGGGTCGCATGCTGTGGCACCGCCAGTTCGTAGAAAAGGTCAAAACGCATCGGCTGAGTCGCAATTTCAATGGTTCATGATGACAGCTGCGCGCCGCAAAGACCAAGCCCGCGGTTTTGAGGCGTTGCGGAAGTCGTTTAGAATCCGCACTTTACTGCATTAAGGCAATAACACTCGCCTTGGCAACAGAAACCCTCATTGAAATCAAGGAAGTCAATTTTGCCTACGGGCGGCGTCCGATACTGACCGGAATCAACATGACCATTCCGCGCGGTAAGGTCGTCGCGCTGATGGGCATCAGCGGTTCTGGTAAGACCACATTGCTCAGGCTGATCGGCGGCGTCATGAAACCGACTTCCGGTGAACTCTGGGTTGACGGGCAATGCACCAGCGCGCTCGACCTAAAGGGTATCTACAGGATGCGCAGGCGCATGGGCATGCTGTTCCAGTTTGGCGCTCTGTTCACCGATTTGTCGGTATTTGACAATGTGGCGTTCCAGATGCGTGAACACACCGACCTGCCGGAGAGCATGATCCGGGACTTGGTTATGCTGAAGCTGAATGCGGTTGGCCTGCGCGGCGCTCACAGGCTGATGCCTTCAGAGCTTTCCGGCGGCATGGCCAGGCGCGTGGCGCTGGCGCGCGCGATTGCGCTGGATCCAATGATCATGATGTATGACGAACCGTTTACCGGGCTGGATCCGATATCGCTTGGCGTGATTGCCAACCTGGTGCGTGAACTCAACGACACGCTGGGTACGACATCGCTGGTGGTGACGCACGATGTGCAGGAGGCGCTTGATGTGGTGGACTACGTGTATTACCTGTCTGACGGAAAGATGATGGCACACGGCACGCCAGCGGAAATGCGCGCCAACCCTGACCCGCTGGTGCGCCAGTTTGTCCACGGCGAGGCGGAGGGCCCGGTGGCCTATCAATATCCCAGCAAGGATTACGCGTCTGAA
>JAYOED010000025.1:23927-27032 GCA_038106575.1 Burkholderiales bacterium | reverse complement strand
GGCTGGAGGGACGTCGTGCCGCATAGATCAATGCCAACGATACGGAGCATCGGCGCCAATGTCATCTACAACGTACTGCGGCTCGGATATGCCGCGCGTTTCATTGGCCTGACCCTGGCGCACTCGGGCACCAGTTTTGCACGCCCGGGATTGATCGTGCGTGAACTGTATTACACCGGGGCACTGTCACTGGTCATCATTCTGGTGTCCGGGATGTTTGTCGGCATGGTGCTCGGACTGCAGGGCTACCAGACGTTGACCACCTACGGATCGGAATCGGCGCTGGGTGTGCTGGTCGCGCTGTCGCTGGTGCGTGAACTGGGACCGGTGGTGTCGGCGCTGTTGTTTGCCAGTCGCGCGGGCTCGGCGATGACCGCTGAAATCGGCCTGATGAAGGCGACTGAGCAACTGTCGGCCATGGAAATGATGGCGGTTGATCCCATTGCGCGGGTCGTGTCCCCTCGATTCTGGGCAGGAGTGATTTCGATGCCGCTGCTGGCGGCGATGTTCAGTGCGATGGGCGTGTTCGGCGGCTATGTCGTGGGTGTGGTTTTGATCGGTGTCGACGAAGGTTCCTTCTGGTCGCAGATGCAGAGTGCCGTCGATGTCCGTGAAGACGTCGTCAACGGCGTGATCAAGAGTTTCGTTTTCGGTGTCGCGGTGACCTGGATTGCGTTGTTTGAGGGTTACGATGCGCCGCCGACCGCGGAGGGCGTTTCGGGCGCAACCACGCGCACCGTGGTAACGTCTTCTTTGGCAATCCTGGGGCTGGATTTCATCCTGACCTCATTTATGTTCAGAGGTGTCTAATGGGACGTTCAATCCTGGATTTATGGGTTGGCATATTCGTGGTGGCGGGCATTGCCGCGCTGGTCATCCTCGCGTTCAAGGTTGGCAACATGTCGAGCCTGGGCGGCGGTGAGACTTACGAAATCAATGCCAATTTCGACAATATCGGCGGGCTGAAACCGCGCGCGCCGATCAAGAGTGCCGGTGTCGTTGTTGGTCGTGTGAAGTCGATCACCTTCAACAACGAGCGCTTCATGGCTAAGGTTTCCATGGCGATCAGCAATGAGTACAAATTTCCCAAGGATACTACGGCTTCGATCCTGACTTCCGGTCTGCTGGGCGAGCAGTACATCGGGCTCGAGGGTGGTGGAGCCGATCAGATGCTCAAGTCCGGAGACAATATCCGGCTGACCCAATCGGCGGTGGTGCTGGAAAAACTAATCAGCCAGTTCCTGTTTGACAAGGCGGCCGAAGGCGGCACTTCGAAAAAATAACAAGACAGGCAAAGGTGAGTCAATGAGGCATTATTTCATCAAGTATTTGTTGTTAATATGTTTTTTTTCGCCGCACGGCGTTCTCGCTGCTACCGAGGGTGCCGCGCTAGCACCCGATATGCTGGCCCGCAATGTCACGGACGAAGTGCTGGGCTTGCTGCGCGCCGATAAGGAAATACAGTCGGGTAACGTGCGCAAGGCGCGGGATCTGATCGAAAACAAGATCGCTCCGCATTTCAATTTTTCGAGCATGGCGCAACTGGCGGTCGGCAAGAACTGGAGCATGGCCAGCAGGGAGCAGCGCAAGGCGCTGACCGGCGAGTTCCGCGCACTGCTGGTGCAGACCTACACCGCGTCACTGATGCTCTACAAGGACCAGAAGATCGAATACCGCCCGCTGAACATGGCTGCCGGCGATACCGACGTGCTGGTGCGCTCGCTGGTCAGGCAGTCGGGCGGCGGTGAACCGGTGCAGGTCGATTACGGCATGGAAAAAACCGACGACGGCTGGAAGGTCTATAACGTCAAGATCGGCGGCATCAGCCTGATCGAGACCTATCGCAGCACGTTCAATGCAGTAGTACGCAAGGGTGGGATCGACGGTCTGATCAACACCCTGCGCGACAAGAACCGCTCGCTGGTGGCGCAGGCAAAATGATTGAATGCAAGGACGGGCGCTGTATGCTGAGGGGCGCTGTCAATCTGGAAACTGCGCTGGCGTTGCGCGAAGAGGGTTTGCGGCTGTTTACGGCCAATGAGGTCACTCTCGACCTTTCTGCGGTGAACGAAGTGGATTCGGCCGCAGTCAGCCTGTTGTTCGAATGGCGCCGCGCGGCGCTGGCCGCAAACCGCAGTATTCGTTATGTCAATTTTCCTGACAATTTGAAGAGTCTCGCAGAGTTATACGGCGTCACCGAGTTGGTGGGTGCCGAATAGCCTAGTCCGCGCCGCCCCCGCGGCGCGCACCGGTTCCCGGGAATGAATCCTGCAATCGAAGTCATTGACGTTACCAAGCGCTACGGCAATCTGCAGGCGCTGGCCGGCGTCAGCCTGACCGTGGCGCCGGGAGAGTTTTTCGGGTTGCTCGGACCCAACGGCGCCGGAAAAACCACACTGATCAGCATACTGGCCGGTTTGACCCGCGCAAGCGGTGGCAGTGCCCGCGTGATGGGGCATGATGTTGTGGCACATTACCGCGGCGCCCGGCGTGCGCTCGGCGTGGTGCCGCAGGAACTGGTGTTTGACCCGTTTTTCACGGTGCGTGAAACGCTGACCATCCAGTCGGGCTATTTCGGTCTGCGTAACAATCTCGCGTGGATCGACGAGGTGATCGAAAACCTTGATTTGGCCGACAAGGCGGACGTCAACATGCGCGCATTGTCAGGTGGCATGAAGCGTCGGGTGTTGGTGGCGCAGGCTCTGGTGCACAAACCGCCGGTAATCGTGCTAGACGAACCTACCGCAGGGGTTGACGTCGAATTACGGCAGGCATTGTGGCGTTTCATCCGGCGTCTGAATCGCGATGGCCACACCATCGTGCTGACAACGCATTACCTCGAGGAGGCAGAGGCGCTGTGCGGACGGGTGGCGATGCTAAAGCAGGGGCGTATCGTGGCACTGGACCGTACCGAAAACCTGCTGCGCATGCATTCAGGATGCTACGTCAAACTGCGCCTGAGCGGAGCGTTGCCGTCAGGTCTGGAGCCCTTGGTTGCAGAGCGGCGAGAGGACGGCACGGTCCGGCTGGCGCTGCCCGATTATGCAGAGGTGGAACAGGTGATGACCGCTTTGCGCGAGACGGGTGTAGCCGTGCAGGAAATGG
>JAYOED010000025.1:0-23917 GCA_038106575.1 Burkholderiales bacterium | reverse complement strand
GAAATGGAAATCATGCAACCCGATCTCGAGGAAGTGTTCGTGCAGATCATGCAAAAATCGTGATGGCGGGACGTGATGCGATGAGTGGTTTCTATACTTTGTTCTACAAAGAATGGTTACGCTTCTGGAAAGTCAGTGTGCAGACTGTGCTGGCTCCGGTGTTGACTGCCTTGCTGTATCTGCTAGTTTTTGGTCATGCGTTGCGCGGGCGAGTCGAGATCTTCCAGGGCGTTGATTACACGACCTTTCTGGTGCCAGGACTGGCCATGATGTCGGTGCTGCAGAATACCTTCGCCAACGGTTCGTCGAGCCTGATGCAGTCGAAAATGACCGGCAACATCGTTTTCGTGCTGCTGCCGCCACTATCTCACCGCGAGTTCTTCCTAGCTTACCTGCTTGCTGCAGTGGCGCGTGGCATCGTCGTTGGTGCCGGCGTGCTGTTCGCGGCGATATGGTTTGTCGATCTACCGCTGGCTCATCCGCTGTGGGTGCTGGCCTTCGGACTGGCAGGGAGCGCGGTCATGGGATCGCTGGGCATCCTCGCCGGTATCTATTCCGACAAGATTGATCAGCTGTCGGCTTTCACCAACTTCATCATTCTGCCGCTCACATTTCTTTCGGGCGTGTTCTACTCAATACTTTCGCTGCCGGCGTTCTGGCAGGGAGCTTCGCACCTGAATCCGGTCTTCTACATGATCGACGGTTTTCGCTACGGCTTTTTCGGTGCGGCGGATACTTCTCCTTGGCTGAGCCTAGTGATTGTCGGTGCCAGTTTTGTCGCCTTATCATTGCTGAATCTGTGGTTGCTCAAAACCGGATATAAACTGCGGCACTAAAAGGAACCCAATCATGGTTACACCTGAAAGCATCAGACAGTCGATTATTGCCGGGCTCGAGTGCGATCACCTCGAAGTTTCCGGCGATGGTCATCACTGGGAAGCAGTGATCGTCAGCCCGGCTTTTCGTGGCAAGAACAAGGTCCAACAGCACCAGTTGGTTTACAGGGCGCTCGGCGATCGCATGCGCGAGGAGATCCATGCCCTTTCCATGCAAACGCTGACACCGGAACAGTGGGCCGAGAGCAGAGCGAAGTGATGACATATCCCGGGCAGATCATGATCTACTGCAAGTTTCGGCGCAGATTTACATGCACGGCATGTGATGTCGAGGCCAAAATAGTCTCTCCTGAACAATAGCGGGAATGAGCTTCGACCATGGATAAGCTGGAAATTACGGGTGGCGTGCCGCTGGCGGGCACCGTGGCGATCTCGGGAGCGAAGAACGCCGCACTGCCGATCCTGACCGCGTCGCTGCTGACCGAAGAATCGCTGGTCGTCGACAACATGCCACATCTGCGCGACGTTTCGACCATGCTGAATCTCTTGATGGAGATGGGTGTCATCGCGTCACTGGACGAGAAAGGAAGTGTTGAGCTGCGCGCAGAAAAAATAGGTAAACCTGTTGCGCCGTACGAACTGGTGAAGACCATGCGCGCGTCGGTGCTGGTGCTGGGCCCGCTGCTGGCGCGAATGGGGGAAGCCAGGGTCTCGCTGCCTGGCGGCTGTGCGATCGGTCTGCGCCCCGTGGACCAGCATCTAAAGGGGTTGCAGGCGATGGGCGCGACCATCGAGATGGAGCAGGGTTACATGATTGCGCATGCCGGCCGACTGAAGGGCACGCGAATCTGCATGGATCTTGTGACCGTTACCGGCACAGAAAATCTGATGATGGCGGCCACCCTGGCTGACGGGGTGACGGTGCTCGAAAATGCCGCGAGGGAACCGGAGATTCCTGATCTGGCGGCCTGCCTGACCGCAATGGGCGCAAAGATCAGCGGAGCCGGAACCGACGTGATCACCATCGAAGGTGTTTCCAGGCTTCGTGGCGCGCGTCACGCGGTGATGCCTGACCGCATCGAAACTGGCACTTTTCTCGCTGCTACGGTGGCTACCGGCGGTGATGTAAGGCTCACCGGCGCGCGTCCCGATACGCTGGACGCGGTGCTTGGCAAGCTGCGCGAAACAGGTGCACACGTCGAAACCGGTGCCGACTGGATTCATGTCAGGGCCAATGGCGCGCTGAAGGCCGCAAGCGTGCGCACGGCGCCGTATCCGGCGTTCCCGACAGATATGCAGGCCCAGTTCATGGCATTGAACAGCGTCGCACAAGGGACGGCACGTGTGGTTGAAACCATTTTCGAGAACCGCTTCATGCATGTGCAGGAACTGAAACGTCTGGGTGCGGACATCGAGGTTGAGGGCAATACCGCGGTCACTAAGGGGGTGGCCCATCTCGACGGAGCCACTGTAATGGCTACAGACCTGCGTGCTTCAGCGAGCCTGGTGGTTGCCGGCTTGGTGGCTCGCGGTACTACCACTGTCGAGCGGATTTATCATCTGGATCGCGGCTACGAGCGCATTGAGGAAAAACTGTCGCGGCTGGGTGCGCGCATTCGCAGGGTGCAATAGAGGAGCTGAAAATGCGTGATTACTGGCTGAGCAAGCTGTTTTTCGATCTGCAGGATCCGGCCAATGCCGCCGAATATCGCGCTGGGCGTTCCAAGGTGCTGTCGCGTTATGAACTGGATCCACAGGTGATGGCTGCTGTCGAAGCCAACGATGTGGCGTATCTCGCGCAACGGGTGAATCCGTATCTGTTGCGCTTCTATTTCCTGGTCGCAGGCATGTCCGAAGAGGAATTCCTGCGCCGTATCCGTACCACCGGAGGCCATCATGGCTGAACTTGCAGGCGTCTATGCCGCGAGTCACGGTCCGCTGATTATCCGCAACTGGGACAAAGTGACTCCTGCCCATCAGCAGGCGCTGAACGCCGCTTTCGCAGCGCTTGGGGAGCGCATCAGGGCGGCACGACTCGATGCGCTGGTGATCATTTCTCCTGATCACTGGGTCAATTTTTTCATCGACAACCTGCCCTCGATCTGCATCGGAGTCGGCGCGACTCACCCCGGACCCAATGAGCCCTGGCTGGTGAAGGAATATCCGCACACGACCCTTCCGGGTCATCCGCAGCTGGCCGCGCACATCCTCGAAACCGCATTTGAGGCGGGATTCGAGCCGTCGGTCTCACATCGGATGATTCTCGATCACGGTTTCTGTATTCCGCTGCTGAAGGCGGGTGTCGATCCGCAGTTGCCGATCGTGCCTGTGGTGTTCAACGATATCGAGCCGCCATTTCCCTCGGTGCAGCGTTGTTATGCCTGGGGCAAAATGCTGGCGAGTGCTATTCGCTCCATGCCCGGCAACCTGCGGGTTGGTGTGATGGGCAGCGGCGGACTCAGTCATTCCATCGGCGAGTCGACCATGGGCCTGATCGAGGAAGAATTCGATCGTGAATGTCTCGCGCACTTTTCTGCCGGCAATCCCGATACGCTTTGCAGTTTCCTGACACAGCGTTTGCCGCAGGTCGGCAATGGCGCCTCGGAAATTCGTAACTGGGTTGCCGCGCATGGTGCAGCCGGCGGGCACGGGTTTGAACTGATCAATTACACCGCGGTGCCGGAAGTCATAGTCGGCTGCGGTTTTGCGGCCTGGAATCCGGCCTAGCCAGCCTGTTTTATCAGGAGCCGAGCTCGAGGTCGGTTGCGTAGGTGTTTCGCGGGTAATGAAATGGCACGGGTCCGTCGGGCAGTCCGCGGATGAATTGCTTGACAAATGGATCATCGGAATTTCGGATTTCTTCCGTAGGACCATGCGCGGCAACCACGCCATCGGCGAGGAAGTAGACGTAATCGATGCAGCGCAGGGATTCCTGTGCATCGTACGAAACCACGATCGAGGTCACACCCAGCGCGTCATTGAGGTGGCGGATCAGTTTGCCGACGACATTACAGGAAATCGGATCGAGACCGGCAAAAGGCTCGTCATACATGATCAGATCGGGATCCAAGGCCAGCGCGCGCGCAAGTCCCACGCGCCGCGCCATGCCCCCCGAACATTCGGAAGGCATCAACTGGGCGGCGCCCCGCAGACCGACGGCGTTGAGTTTCATCAGCACCAGATCGTTGATCATGTCCTCGGGCAGATCAGTTTTTTCGCGCATCTGGAACGCGATGTTTTCAAAGACCGAAAGATCGGTGAACAGCCCGCCCTGCTGGAACTGCATGCCCATCCTGCGACGCAGCCGGTAGAGCGGGTCGCGGTCGAGCTTGTGGATGTCCTGACCGAGCACGCTGACCGTGCCGTGCGCCGGTTGCAGTTGTGCGCCGATCAATCGCAGCAGCGTGGACTTGCCGCATCCGCTGGCGCCCATGATGCCGACGACCCTGCCGCGCGGGATCGACAGGTTTACGGACTTGAATATCTCGTTGTTGCTGTAGGAAAAAGCGAGATCGCGGATTTCGACGAGGGTGTCAGGATTCATAAGGGCGGTGTTCAACTGTGGCACAAGTGTAACCCGCTGAGGCAGTTTTCGGTAACCGCGGCAATGTCCCGCAAAGTCGAAAATACGTTACAATTCAGCACTTTCCGTGCGCCTGCGGCCCGACGGGGTTGCCGGCAAATGAACGAACCCGGCCGGCCATGATTACCATCGCCCTTTCCAAGGGCCGCATCTATGACGAAACCCTGCCGCTGCTAAAGGCGGCGGGCATCGTCATGCGTGAAAATCCCGAGGATTCGCGCAAGCTGATCCTTGCCACCAACCGGCGCAATGTCCGGGTCATCATCGTGCGTGCGACCGACGTTCCTACTTACGTGCAGTTCGGCGGCGCTGACCTCGGTGTGGCCGGCAAGGATGTCCTCGACGAACACGGCGGCGCCGGGTTGTATCAGCCGCTGGACCTGCAAATTGCCCGCTGCCGGATGATGGTGGCGGTCCGCCGCGGGTTTGATTACGCCAACGCGGTGCGCCAGGGTGCGCGGCTGAAAGTGGCGACCAAATACGTGCAGACCGCGCGCGAGCACTTCGCCGCTAAGGGCGTGCATGTCGATCTGATCAAACTCTACGGCTCGATGGAGCTTGCTCCGCTGACCGGGCTTGCGGACGCGATTGTCGACCTGGTGAGCACTGGAAGCACACTGAAGGCGAACGGTCTGGTCGCGGTAGAGGAGATCGGTCAGATCAGTTCGCGGCTGGTGGTCAACCAGGCGGCGCTTAAGCTCAAGCGCGGGTCCATCCAGCCGCTGATTGACACTTTCGCGCACACGGTGGGTTGATCATGCGCAGGCTGTCCACCACCCAGGCCGATTTCGAAGCGCGGCTCGCGGAGCTGCTGGCATTCGAGGCGGCGCAGGATCCCAAAATCGATTTGGCCGTTGAGTCCATCCTCGCCGACGTGAAATCGCGCGGCGATGCCGCGGTGCTTGAATACACCGAGCGTTTTGACGGCATGAAGGCGCCATCGATGGCGGCGCTGGAAATCCCTCGATCCGAACTGCAGGCGGCGCTGGCGCGCATTCCCACCCAGCGGCGACAGGCGCTGGAGGCTGCCGCTACGCGTGTGGGTGAATATCACGAGCGGCAGCGGGCACAGTCCTGGGGTTATACCGATGACGACGGCAATGAACTCGGCCAGCAGATTACCGCGCTGGACCGCGCCGGACTCTATGTGCCGGGCGGCAAGGCGGCTTATCCGTCCTCTGTAATCATGAACGCGGTACCGGCAAAGGTTGCCGGTGTGGCTGAAATTGTGATGACCGTGCCGACGCCGCGCGGGGAAAAGAACGAACTGGTGCTGGCAGCCGCGGCGATCTGCGGGGTTGATCGCGTATTCACCATCGGCGGGGCGCAGGCTGTGGCGGCGCTAGCCTACGGCACGGCGACGATCCCGCAGGTGGACAAGATCGTCGGTCCCGGCAATGCCTATGTCGCTGCTGCCAAGCGGCGCGTATTCGGTGTGGTTGGTATTGATATGGTCGCAGGGCCGTCTGAAATTCTGGTGGTAGCTGATGGTTCCACTGAACCTGACTGGGTGGCGATGGACCTGTTTGCACAGGCCGAGCACGACGAGCTGGCGCAGGCGATCTTGCTTGCACCCGATGCTGCCTATCTGGATAAGGTCGAAGCAAGTATCGAGCGGCAACTGAAAGACATGCCGCGGCGTGCCGTGATTGAGGCATCCCTCAACGGCCGCGGCGCGCTGATTGAAGTGCGTGATCTCAATGAAGCCTGCGCCCTGGTCAATCGCATCGCGCCTGAACACCTTGAGCTGTCGGTGGAGAATCCGCAGGCGCTGCTGCCGAAAGTGCGCCATGCAGGTGCGGTTTTCCTGGGCCGGTATACGTCGGAAGCACTAGGCGACTACTGCGCCGGTCCGAATCACGTGTTGCCGACTTCGCGCACTGCGCGCTTTTCGTCGCCGCTGGGCGTTTATGATTTCCAGAAGCGTTCCAGTCTGATCAACGTGTCCCGAAAGGGCGCTGAGAAACTCGGCCGGATCGCCAGTGAGCTTGCCTGCGGCGAAGGCTTGCCCGCGCACGTCAAATCCGCGGAATACCGGATGAAATGAATCTGCGCCGGACGAGTCCGGCATGGCAGTTGAATATGGCAAAAAGACCCCAAGACATCATTCGCGATGAAATCCTCGCGCTGAAGGCGTATCACGTACTTGATGCGTCGGGACTGGTCAAACTCGACGCGATGGAAAACCCGTACCGTTTGCCGGAGCCGCTGCGCTGTGAACTGGGTTCGGTTGCCGGCGATGCGGAAATCAACCGTTATCCCGATCCCGGAGCGCAAAGATTGAAAGCGCAGTTGCGTGCAATGCTGGGGGTGCCCGCAGGCGCTGACCTCGTGCTGGGCAACGGATCCGACGAGATCATCCAGATGCTGACAATGGCGGTCGCGCGCCCGGGCGCGGTGATGATGGGCGTCGAACCCGCATTCGTGATGTTCCGCATGATCGCGACCTTCTGCGGTGTGCGTTTTGCCGGAATCCCGCTAAAGCCGGATTTTTCGCTGGATGCGGCCGCGATGCTGGCGGCGATACGGTCGGAGCAGCCGGCGCTGGTTTTCCTTGCCTATCCGAACAATCCGACCGGCAACCTGTTCGATGCGGCGGTCATTGAGCGCATCATCGCCGAGGCGCCGGGCATCGTTGTCGTTGACGAGGCTTATCATGCGTTCGCGCAAAAGACGTTCATGGATCGCCTGTCCCGTTTTCCGAATCTGCTGGTGATGCGTACCCTGTCCAAGTCAGGGCTTGCCGGGCTGCGACTGGGTATCCTCGCCGGGGCACCGGAGTGGCTTGCACAGGTTGACAAGGTGCGCCTCCCGTATAATGTCAACGTGCTGACGCAATTGGTAGCTGAAAAAATCCTGCTGCATGGAGACCTGCTCGATGACCAGGCAGCGGCGTTGCGCGCTGGACGCGAGCGCATGCTGGATGATCTGCGCGGGATTGCAGGTATCACGGCTTATCCCAGCGCCGCAAATTTCATCCTGTTCCGTGTCGCTGGCGCCGCTGCCGTGTTCGACGGCTTGAAACAGCGCGGTGTGTTGACAAAGAATCTTGACGGGACGCATCCGGCATTGTCTGATTGCCTGCGCGTCACGGTGGGCACGCCCGAAGAGAATACGCAGTTCATCGCGGCCTTGCGTGCCGCTGTTTGAGATGACAGGCCAACATGCCGACTAAAAACCGTACAGCTTCCGTCGTTCGCGACACACAAGAGACGAAAATCACCGTCAGGATTGATCTTGACGGTAGCGGGCACGCCAAACTCGCCAGCGGCGTGCCTTTTCTCGATCACATGCTTGACCAGATTGCGCGCCACGGCCTCGTCGATCTCGACGTCAAGGCCAAGGGCGATCTGCACATCGACGCCCATCACACCGTCGAGGACATCGGTATCACGCTGGGTCAGGCTTTCGCGAAGGCGGTTGGCGACAAGAAGGGTGTTCGCCGTTACGGCCATGCCTACGTGCCACTCGACGAGGCGCTGTCACGCGCGGTGATTGATCTGTCGGGCCGGCCCGGGCTGGAAATGACAGGCAAATTCACCCGGGCAAGGGTTGGCGAGTTCGATGTTGATCTGGTGCGCGAGTTTTTCCAGGGTTTTGTCAATCACGCACTGGTCACCCTGCATCTCGACAACCTAAAGGGTACGAACACCCACCATCAGGTAGAGACGCTGTTCAAGGCGTTCGGCCGTGCGTTACGCATGGCGGTGGAGCGTGATACCCGCGTTAAAGGTGTGCCTTCTACCAAGGGGAAGTTATAGCCCGCTCCCGGCTTTCCCCGTGCCCCAGCGCAATCCTTGAATCTTGACGTTCCACATGACCACTGATATCGCAGTAATCGATTACGGCATGGGCAACCTGCGCTCGGTGTCCAAGGCCATCGAGCATGTCGCTCCGGGCTGCAACGTCGTAGTCACGGATGATCCTGCCGTGGTTGATGCCGCCAAGCGTGTGGTGTTTCCGGGACAAGGCGCGATGCCCGACTGCATGCGTGAAATGGAGGCGAGAGGACTGCACCGTGCGATCGTCAATGCGGCACGCTCCAAGCCTTTTCTCGGCATCTGCATCGGACTGCAAATGCTCTTCGAGCACAGCGAGGAGGGCGATACAGCGGGCCTCGGGCTGCTTTCAGGCGTGGTGCGTCGATTTCCGGCTGCGCGTATGGTCGGCACGAACGGCGAAAAACTCAAGGTGCCCCATATGGGCTGGAACGAGGTCGGGCAGGCGACGTCGCATCCGATGTGGCATGGCATAGCAGACCGCAGCCGGTTCTATTTCGTGCACAGTTATTTTCCGGAGCCAGCGATTGCGGAAGATATTGCCGGCTGGAGTGAGTATCCGTTCCGGTTTGCCTGCGCGGCTGCCCGGCAGAATCTATTTGCGGTGCAATTCCATCCCGAGAAAAGCCATTCCGCTGGCCTGCAGCTGCTGAGGAATTTTGTTGAATGGCGTCCGCTGGTGCATTAATTGCCCTAAATTGGTGCGTATTTGCGGTCGAAACCCGACTTGTGGGCGCTGGTGTTGTATTATCTCAACCAAACAATAAATTTCTCGGACGACATCCCGCTTTTATTCATATGTCGCTGATACTTTCGGCCGGCTTGATTTGATCGCTTACGCTCTGGCTTGTCGCTTATTTCCATGCTTATTATTCCCGCCATTGATTTAAAAGACGGCAAGTGCGTTCGTCTTAAACAGGGTGACATGAAGGACGTCACCGTGTTTTCCGAAGATCCTGCTGCGATGGCCCGCCAGTGGCTGGAGCAGGGTGCGCGCCGGCTGCACGTGGTTGATCTCAACGGTGCCGCGGCCGGCAGACCCAAGAACGAATTGGTAATCAAGGCCATTGTCAGGGCGGTTGGCAATGATCTGACGATACAGCTGGGTGGCGGAATTCGCGACCTTAACGCCATCGAAAACTATATTGATGCGGGCATCAGCTACATTGTCATTGGCACTGCGGCGGTGAGAACGCCGGGGTTCCTGCAGGATGCATGCACTGCATTCCAGGGCCACATCATCGTTGCTCTGGATGCTAAAGACGGCAAGGTGGCCGTCGACGGCTGGTCGAAAATGACTGGGCACGACGTCGCGGATCTTGCAATTAAATTCCAGGATTACGGCGTCGAGGCGGTGATCTACACCGATATCGGGCGTGACGGCATGCTGACCGGCGTCAATATTGAAGCCACCGTCAAACTAGCTCGGCAGTTGACGGTACCGGTGATTGCGAGCGGCGGCATTACCGACCTTGAGGACGTCAGGAGACTATGCGCTGTCGAGTCCGAAGGCATCATGGGTGCCATCACTGGTCGGGCGGTATACCAGGGAACGCTCAAATTCACCGAAGCGCAGAAAGTGGCCGACGAACTGGGGAAAAAGGACTGAAATTCCCCGCAGTTAGCGCCTGCGATGTGGGCTATCCTTTCAGCTTTCCATTTTACTGATCTGATTTGATTCCCCTTCATGGGACTCGCCAAACGTATCATCCCCTGTCTGGACGTCACCGCCGGCCGCGTTGTCAAGGGCGTCAATTTTGTCGGATTGAAGGACGCCGGGGACCCGGTCGAAGTGGCGCGCCGTTACGACGAGCAGGGCGCCGACGAACTGACTGTTCTCGATATCACCGCGAGCAGCGATGACCGCGACCTAATTCTGCATATTGTCGAAGCGGTTGCTGCCCAGGTGTTCATTCCGCTGACCGTGGGTGGAGGTGTGCGGTCGGTGGAAGACGTTCGCCGGCTGCTCAATGCCGGAGCCGACAAGGTCAGCATTAATACGGCTGCAGTACAGAATACGCAACTGGTGGCGGATGCCAGCAGGCGCTACGGCGCGCAGTGCATCGTGGTCGCTGTCGATGCCAAGCGAATGGCGGGTTCTTATCCGCTGCGTTGGGAGGTCTATACCCACGGGGGACGCAAGCCGACGGGGCTTGATGCGCTCGAGTGGGGAAAGAAAATGCAATCGCTGGGCGCTGGGGAAATCCTGCTGACTAGCATGGATCGCGACGGCACCCGTGCCGGCTTCGATCTGGAACTGACTCGAGCATTTTCAGATGCGCTGGAGATACCAATCATTGCCAGCGGCGGGGTGGGCAACCTCGATCATCTGGCCGACGGCGTGGCTATCGGCCGGGCCGACGCGGTGCTCGCGGCCAGCATTTTTCACTACGGCGAATACACCGTGCGCGAGGCCAAGGAGTGCATGGCGCGCAGGGGCATTGAGGTCCACTTGTAGTATTTTAAAAAAACAATTAAAATCAATAAGTTATAATTTTTCGTGGCGCTGCGCTGCAGTGACCGTAGGGCATCATGGCAAGCGACTGGCTGGAACGCATACACTGGAACGCGGACGGACTGGTTGCCGTAATTACCCAGGAAACCGGTACCGGGCGCGTGCTGACCATGGCGTGGGCCAACCGCGAGGCGCTGCAGCGTACTGGTGCTAGTGGCGAGGCACACTACTGGTCACGTTCGCGGAAGAGGCTGTGGCACAAGGGCGAGGAGTCCGGCCATGTGCAGAAAGTGCGCTCCATCCGTCTCGATTGTGACGGCGATGCGGTATTGATCGAAGTGGAGCAGGTCGGCGGCATGGCCTGCCATACTGGCCGGCACAGCTGTTTTTTTCTCGAATTGCGTGACGGAGAATGGGTTGAGGCAGATCCGGTATTGAAAGACCCCGGGACGATATACGGCAAATAATGATGGCTGTAGACAACAACGATATATTGCTGAAACTGGGCGCAACCATTGCGGCGCGCAAAGGTGCGGATGCGTCGGCATCGTACGTGGCGGGATTGTTGGCGAGGGGCGAGGACGCTATTCTGCGCAAGATGTTGGAAGAGACGGCAGAAACCCTGTTGGCTTCAAAGGAGGGTGATAAACTTCACGTGGTTCGGGAGACTGCCGATTTGTGGTTTCACACGCTGGTGTTGCTGGCGTGGCATGGCCTTGGTCCTGAGGACGTGCTTGCCGAATTAAAGCGTCGTGAGGGTGTTTCGGGGATTACCGAGAAGGCGTCGCGCAAATAATCTGTTACCCCGTGCGCAGGCACGGACGATGAGGAGCTTGTTATGGGTTCGTTCAGCATTTGGCACTGGTTGATCGTATTGCTGGTCGTGGTGCTGATATTTGGCACCAAGAAATTGCGCAACATCGGGTCCGACCTCGGCGGAGCGGTCAAGGGTTTCAAGGAGGGCATGAAATCGGAAGAGGGCAAGAACGACCAGGCCAAGGGCGAGATCCCGCCTTCCACCGGCCAGACCATCGACGGCGAAGCCCGCAAGGAAACCACGAAGTCCTAAGTGCCTCGCCCGGAGCAAGCTGGGCAACACGGCGCTCTACCATCATCTT
Organism: Burkholderiales bacterium; assembly: GCA_038106575.1. Taxonomy (GTDB): domain Bacteria; phylum Pseudomonadota; class Gammaproteobacteria; order Burkholderiales; family SG8-41. The sequence goes on along the minus strand of JAYOED010000025.1, from coordinate 12,146 downwards.
CGTGTTTTACGCGACAGGGTTTATGTCCCATGTTTGACATCGGCTTTTCCGAACTGATGGTCATCGCCGTGGTGGCGCTGATAGTCATCGGCCCGGAACGGCTGCCCAAGGTGGCGCGCACCGTTGGCCACCTGTTCGGTCGCATGCAGCGTTATGTCAACGACGTCAAGGCCGACATCAGCCGCGAGATGGCGCTGGACGAACTGCGCAAATTGCAGGCGTCGATGCAGGATACAGCGCGCTCGATCGGGGAATCGGTCAATCAGGAAGTCAGCGCGGCCGAAAGCGAAATGAACCGGATATCCGGCGAAGCACAATCCGCCGTATCGGATCACCAGGAGCAGACTGTGAAAATCGATCAGCCGGCTACTGATTCCGAATCTGCCGCAACCGATACCCGTAAGCCGGCATGATGTCGTGAGCGAAGACACCTTCATATCCCACCTGGTCGAGCTGCGCGACCGGATGCTTCGCGCACTAATCGCTTTCGGGCTGGTGTTGCTGGTGCTGATTCCTTTCGCTTCCGGACTGTATGACCTGCTGGCGACCCCGATGATGCGGGCGCTGCCCGAAGGTTCGAAAATGATCGCCACCGGCGTGGTCACGCCGTTCCTGGTGCCGATCAAGGTGGCGATGATGGTGGCCTTCGTCATCACATTGCCCTACCTTCTTTATCAGGCTTGGTTGTTTGTGGCGCCAGGGCTGTATATGCACGAGAAACGCTTAATGTTGCCGCTGGTGGTGGCGAGTACCGTGTTGTTCGTGATCGGTATGGCATTCTGCTATTTCTTCGTGTTCAACACGGTATTTCATTTCATCAACCAGATTGCGCCGAAAAGCATTTCGGTGGCGCCCGATATCGAGAACTATCTCAATTTTGTGCTGACAATGTTCCTGGCGTTCGGTCTGACCTTCGAAACACCGATCGTAGTGGTGATGCTGACGCACATGGGCGTGGTGACGATTGAACAACTGCGTGAAATTCGCTCCTATTTCATTGTCATTGCGTTTGTCATTGCTGCGATCGTGACGCCGCCGGATGTCGTGTCGCAGCTATTGCTGGCGATTCCGATGTGCCTGCTGTTCGAGGTCGGATTGCTGGCGGCACGTATGGTGTCGAAGCAGCCTCCCGCGGAAAACGGGGGTGATTACCGGCCGCCTTCGGATGCTGCACAGGACGCAGAACTTGATCGCATCGAGACGGAAGAGCGCCGCCGCACGGAACCGTAACCGCGTTATTCAGGGCGGCGCGTTTTTTGCGCCGGGCGCTTGCCGACTGTTACCCGAAGTTCGACACCTTTGGTTTCACGAACCACCCGCAGGACGGCGGATTGGCCGGGAACCAGTGCCGCGACTAGATTGAGCATTGTTGCCGAATTGGCGACCGGTTTGCCGTCAACGGCAACCAGTACGTCGCCAACTTTCATTCCTGCACGGTCGGCCGGTGTTCCGCGAAAGACTTCGGTGATCAACGCGCCGTGGGTGGAAGTCATCCTGAACGAATCGGCGATTTCCCGGGTCATGTCCTGAACGCCGACGCCGATCCAGCCGCGTTGTACGGAGCCTGACTGAATGATCTGCTCGAGAACGGATTTCGCGGTGCTGACCGGAATGGCAAAACCGATGCCCAGTGAAGCACCGCCCGGCGTTTTTGAATAGATCGCGGTATTGATGCCGATCAGATGTCCGTTCACGTCGACTAGTGCGCCGCCCGAGTTGCCGGGGTTGATCGCAGCGTCGGTCTGGATGAAATTCTCGAAGGTGTTGATGCCTAAATGGCTGCGTCCCAGCGCGCTGACGATTCCAAGTGTTACCGTCTGGCCGACACCGAAAGGATTGCCGATCGCAAGCACCACGTCGCCGACACGTGCGCTGTCCGGTGAGCCAAAGGTGATAGAAGGAAGTTTTGTCAAGTCGATTTTAAGCACCGCGAGATCCGACTCGGGATCGGTGCCGACCACTTTGGCCGAAACCCGGCGCGTGTCTGAAAGGGCTACTTCAATGCCGTCCGCGGCATCGACGACGTGGCTGTTGGTCAGGATGTAGCCGGCTTCGCTGACGATGACGCCGGAACCTAGATTGGTACTGGGCTGGCTCTGGGCCTCTCCCTGGTCGCCAAAGAAAAACCGGAACAAGGGATCGTCTCGCAACGGATGTTGTTGGGCCTTTACCGCCTTGGAGGTGAATATGTTGACCACCGCAGGCATGGCCCTGCGCACCGCTTCATTGTAAGAAGCAGCCCGTATCGTGCCGCCGTCGGCAACGGCAGGCTGCTGCAGCGTAATCACGGAATTCTGGACGGTGCCGTTGCCGCCTATCAGATCGGGCCGGAGCGTGCCGACAACAAACAATGCGGCGACGCAGATCGTTGCGGTTTGACAGAAGATGAGCCAGAGATTTTTCATGATCGGCTGGAAGGCGGGCGACGGTTACAATGGGACAATTCGCGGCTGCTGACTATGGCCGCAGCGCAACAAACAGTGAAGCATGACCATGGTGAAACGCACTGAACTCGACGCTTATTTGAATGTATACCTGCAAGTCTCTGATTTTCGAGATTATTGCCCAAATGGGCTACAGGTGGAAGGCCGCGAGCAGGTGAACTGCATTGCCACCGGTGTTACCGCCTCGGTGGCACTGATTGATGCCGCCATTGTTGCCGGCGCAGATGCGCTGATCGTGCACCATGGTTATTTCTGGCGTGGCGAGGATGCGCGCATTACCGGCATGCGCCGCGTCCGGATCGGTCGTCTGATCGGGCATGACCTGAACCTGTTTGCTTATCATCTGCCGCTCGATGCGCATCCCGAAGTCGGCAACAACACCACACTGGCGCGGCAGCTGGGACTCACGGTATCTGAACGTTTTGGTGAACAGAATATTGGCGCTTGCGGTACTCCAGTAGCTGGAATATCAATTGGAGAATTTGCCAAATCCGCTGAACGCGTGCTTGGTCGGGCGCCCCTGGTCATCGGTGATTTAAAAAAACCGCTGCGGCGCATGGCCTGGTGCACCGGTGCGGCGCAGGGCATGTTCGAGCAGGCGGTTGCGCTCGGTATCGATGCCTATCTCAGCGGCGAGATTTCGGAGCAGACCGTTCACGTGGCAAGGGAAACAGGAGTGGCCTATATTGCCGCCGGGCATCACGCGACCGAACGTTTTGGCGTGCAGGCGCTAGGAGCCCATCTGGCGCAGCGTTTCGGGCTTGAGCACCGTTTCATCGATGTGGATAACCCGGTATAGGTTGTCAGTGGCGGCTGAGTTACATTTTGTAACAAAATCGCATCACTGCATTCTTGAAACTGCCCTAGCATGTAATTTGGCGAGAACGCCGTGAGCAATCATGCGCGGAAACATGACAGCCATACTGGCCATGGTCATGCTGGTCACGGGAGTGGAGGCCGAAGCCGGTGGCGGCAGACGTCACCATGTTCACCATCATCACCGTGGACACGTCGGCGTGTTCATCGGCGTACCTCTCCTGCTGGCGCCCTTGTGGGCGCGTCCCTACTATGCGCCTCCTGTGGTGGTGCGCGAACGGGTCATCGTCCGCGAGCCGCTGGTGTTCTACGACGAGCACGGCAATCCAGCGCCGCAGCATCCCTCGCAAGCTGCCGCAACTGAACCAAGCTGGTTTTTCTGCCCGGATTCGCAGACCTATTATCCCTACGTGCAGACCTGCGCCACGCAGTGGCAACGCGAGGCGCCGCAGCCGCCACCGAACCGGTAATCAGTTCTCAAGCCGCACGTGGTGCTCGAGGTTTTTGCAATCCTCGTCGGTTTTCAGGCCCGCGGTGCGTATGCCGTGTGCAGCCAGTTCCTCGTCGCGTTCCTGGGTATCTCCGGTCACGCCCACCGCGCCGAGCAATTCGCCGTCCGCGGCGCGAATCAGCATGCCGCCGCCTTCAGCGAATATCCGGTCCTGGGAAGCCTTGGACAGGAAATCCATGAACAGAGGTCGCTGTTCGGCGCGCACTCGTACCAGGCTGGATGATCGACCCAGTGCCAGCGCGGCATAAGCTTTACCTGTTGCCATTTCGAAGCGCATCATCGAAGAGCCGTCTTCTTTCTTGAAGGCCTTGATGACCGCGCCAGGCTCCACGATGACCACGGAAACGGGGCGGCAATTCAGTTCGCGGGCGCGGGAAATTACGGCGTCAATGATGTGTTCGGACTGTGAAAGGGTGATCAGCGCCATCGTTTTCTCCTAGAATAGCGGTATGCTGCCACAATCCGCCGCAATCAATGGCTGATAGTTCAGGCGATTGATCAATACCCGATAACGGTGACGAGGAGATCCATGAAAAATTCGACAATGGGCAAGATATTCTGTGGCGCTGTTTTGATTTTGGCAGCGCTGCCATCATGGTCTGCGGACGGCTATCCGTCCCGCCCGGTGCGATTTCTGGTCGGATTCGGTGCCGGCGGCGCCAACGACCTGGTCGCGCGACTGGTTGCAAACCATCTCGGACCGCGTTTGGGTCAGCAGGTCGTGGTCGACAACCGTCCGGGCGCGAGCGGCATGATCGCCCATGAAATTCTCACCAACGCAACGCCTGACGGCCAGACTATGGTGTTGGCGGCAGTATCCGCCATGGCCATGGGCCCGGCCCTGCGCGGACGTTCACCCTACGACTCGGTAAAGGATTTCGCGCCGGTGGCCCAGGTCGTGGATGCAGTCACGTTGTTGTCTGCTCATCCGTCCAGCGCGTCGCGAACGCTCAAGGATTTTGTTGCACGCGCAAAGCGTGAGCTAGGGAAACTGACTGTGGGCAATCCGGGGATCGGCAGCATCGGCCACCTGGCTTTCGAATTGTTCAACACGTCCGCGGGCATCAAGATCATCAGCGTGCCGTACAAGAGTGGCGGGCTGGCAGCGACAGCCGCAGTTGCAGGCCAGGTCGAACATCTGGTTGGCATCATTTCATCAGGCGCTCCCCACGTGAAATCGGGACGGCTGCGCGGACTGGGGGTTACCAGCCCGAAGCGTTCGGGCGCATTGCCGGACGTGCCGACCATCGCCGAGCAGGGTTATCCGGGTTTCGAGGCGAGCGGCTGGCTGGGAGTTGCCTTTCCGGCCGGAACTCCGGCACCGATCGTGCAGCGCATGTACAAAGAAGTTGCAGCGGTCATGGCTTTGCCTGAAGTGCGCGCCACACTGGATCGCTCGGGACTGGACCTGGTGATGAAAAATCCTGAACAGTTCCGCAGTTATATCCGCGCAGAAGTGCCGCGCTGGGCGAAGCTGGTCAAGGACGCAGGCCTCAAAGCGAACTGAGTTTTCCCGTCGCTTGTAGGTTATCGCGGGAATCGGGTGGAAGGTCCGTCATGCGGACCACCCGTTGCTTGCCAAGCGGTTGAATTAACGGGATTTTCCAAGTTCCCGCTTAACTTTCCAGCAGCGCCCCGTGTAAAATGCCGTGTTTTTCGCAGATACAGCATTTACAGGGGAGTTTCCGGAATGTCCGAAAAGGATACTGATCAGGGCAAGCGGCAGTTTCTGGTCGCCGCTTCCACAGTGGCCGGTGGTGTCGCCGCAGGCGCCGCAGCAGTGCCGTTCGTAGCCAGCATGCTGCCGTCAGAGCGTGCGAAAGCCGCCGGCGCACCGGTTGAAGTAGATCTCAGCACGCTGGCCCCGGGTGGGCGCGTCACCGTGGAATGGCAGGGCAAGCCGGTGTGGATCGTCCGCCGCACCAAGGAAATGCTACGCACCATTCGTGGCAACGACGCCAATGTCGCCGATCCGCAATCAAAAAAGAAAATGCAACCAGCTTATGCTGCCAACGACTACCGGTCGATCAAGGACGAGTTCCTAGTAGTGGTTGGTATCTGAACCCACCTCGGCTGTTCGCCGGTGGAGAAGTTCGCGAAACAGGCTGAGGCCTTTGATCCGAACTGGCAGGGGGGTTTCTATTGCCCGTGCCACGGTTCTCTGTTCGATCTGGCGGGTCGTGTTTACAAAAACAAACCTGCTCCTGACAACCTGATCGTGCCGCCGCACAAATATCTGTCCGATACACGTGTCCTGATCGGCGAAGACACCAAGGGAGCCTGAGAAAAACATGGCTGCTACCCCCAAACAACCCGTACAGTTCGTCGGTGCCGGTCCGCTCAATCCGCTGGTCAGCGGCGTGCTGACCTGGGTCGACCAGCGTTTTCCGCTGATGACGCTGTGGCGCGATCACCTGTCGCAATATTACGTACCGAAAAATTTTAACTTCTGGTATTTCTTCGGTTCGCTAGCGATGCTGGTGCTGGTGATCCAGATCGTCACTGGTATCTTCCTGGTGATGCATTACAAACCCTCGGCGGCGGAAGCATTCGCCTCGGTGGAATACATCATGCGCGACGTGCCGGCAGGCTGGTTCATCCGCTACATGCACTCGACCGGCGCTTCGGCCTTCTTCATCGTCGTCTACCTGCACATGTTCCGCGGGCTGATGTACGGCTCTTACCGCCAGCCGCGCGAACTGATCTGGATTTTCGGCATGCTGATCTACCTGTGCCTGATGGCCGAAGCGTTTTTCGGCTACCTGCTGCCGTGGGGCCAGATGTCGTTCTGGGGTGCACAGGTGATCGTGAACCTGTTCGACGCGCTGCCGCTGATCGGGCCGGACCTGTCGACCTGGATCCGCGGTGACTTCGTGATATCGGATGCGACACTGAACCGCTTTTTCGCCTTCCACGTAATCGCGATCCCTCTGGCGCTGCTCGGTCTGGTCTCGGCGCACATCATGGCGCTGCACGAAGTCGGCTCGAACAACCCCGACGGCGTGGAGATCAAGAAGAACAAGGATGCTCAGGGCCACCCGGTTGACGGTATTCCGTTCCACCCGTACTACACGGTGAAGGACATTGTCGGCGCTGTGGCCTTCATGTTCCTGTTTTTCCTTGTCGTGTTTTTCATGCCGGAGATGGGCGGTTACTTCCTGGAATACAACAACTTCATTCCCGCCGATCCGCTGAAGACGCCGCCGCATATCGCACCAGTGTGGTACTTCACGCCGTATTACTCGATCCTGCGCGCGATTACCGAGGATTTCATGATCGTCCTCGCCATCGCCGTCATTGCCTACGCTGCGCTGATCTGGGTGACGGTAAAGGATCGCCGCATTGGGATGGCCGCCGCCGCCGTCAGCCTGGTGGTGGTGGTGCTGATGAAGGGCGGCCCGCTGGCACTCGAAGCCAAGGTGTGGGGTGTGGCGCTGATGGGTGTCGCGACGCTGATCTTTTTCCTGCTGCCGTGGCTGGACTGCAGCCCGGTGAAGTCGATGCGTTACAAGGGGGCTTATTCCAAGGTGGCGTTGACCATTTTCGTCATCGTGTTCCTGGTGCTCGGTTACTACGGCACGCAGACCGTGACGCCGATGGGCACGCTGATTTCCCAGATCGGCACGCTGATCTATTTTTCCTTCTTCCTGCTGATGCCTTGGTATTCGGTGATGGATCAGACCAAACCCGAGCCCCAACGCGTGACCATGTGATGGCAAAAAATGTTTAAAATCAATAAATTAATGATTATCCTCCTGTTTGCGCCGGTGCTGGCGCTGGCAGCCGGTGATCATGTAAAGCTTGATCGCGCGCCGATCAACGAAGAGGACCAGGCGTCACTGCAGCGCGGTGCCCGGCACTTCGTCAACTATTGTCTGAACTGCCACAGCGCGAATTACATGCGTTACAACCGGCTGGAAGACATCGGCCTGACCAAGCAGCAGATTCTCGACAACCTAGTATTTACCGGCGTCAAAGTCGGAGATCTGATGAAGATTTCGATGGATCCGCGCGATGCCAAGAACTGGTTCGGCGCGACCCCGCCGGATCTCTCGGTGATTGCGCGCTCGCGTGCGTCCGCTGACGGTAGCGGTGCTGACTGGCTCTACACCTATCTGCGCGGCTTCTACCGCGATCCCGAGCGGCCGACGGGATGGAACAACACCGTTTACCCCAACGTCGGCATGCCCCACGCACTGTGGGAACTGCAGGGTGAGCAGGTGCTGGTTGAGCAAAAGGTCCGGGGCGATGGCTACATGAAGGCCGAAATGGCACTCAAGCTTGAGCGGCCGGGCAAGATGAGTAAGAACGAGTATGACGAAATGGTTGCTGACCTGGTGAACTACATAGTGTTCATGGGCGAACCGGTACGCAACGACCGCAAAACCATCGGCATGCTAGTACTTCTCGCCTTCGGCCTGCTGTTTGTACTGGTTTACGCTCTGAAAAAGGAGTACTGGAAAGACGTGCATTGACGTCCAGTTCCTCTGCCGGGGCCGTGGGCGGTATGCGTCACGGCCCCTTTGTTCCTCAGCCGCCAACAATTTGCTGACCCGCTGCACCGTTACGGATAAACCATCATGATGACACTCTATTCGGGCACCACCTGTCCCTTCAGCCAGCGCTGCCGTTTCGTGCTTTACGAAAAAGGCATGGATTTCCAGATCATCGACGTCGACCTGTTCAACAAGCCGGAAGACCTCGCGGTCATGAATCCGTACAACCAGGTACCGGTGCTGGTGGAGCGGGACCTGATTCTTTACGAATCCAACATCATCAATGAATACATCGATGACCGGTTCCCGCATCCGCAGCTGATGCCTGCCGACCCGGTGATGCGTGCGCGCGCACGGCTGTTCCTGTTCCGTTTCGAACAGGAGATGTTTTCGCATGTGTCTGCCATCGAGAAGGGCACCCAGAAGCAGGCTGACAAGGGCAGGCAGACCATTCGTGACAGCCTGACCCAGATTGCGCCGGTATTTGCCAAGCAGAAATACATGCTCGGCGAGGAATTCTCGATGCTCGACGTGGCCATCGCTCCGCTGCTGTGGCGCTTTGACCACTACGGCATCCAGCTCGGCAAGCAGGCTGCGCCGCTGATGAAATATGCCGAACGGTTGTTCAGCCGCCCGGCCTACATCGATGCGCTGACCGCATCCGAGAAGGTGATGAGGAAATAACCGGCTGCCATGGCCGAACGTTCCACAAAACCGTACCTGATTCGCGCGGTCCACGAATGGGCCTGCGACAGCGGGCTCACGCCGTACCTATCGGTGAAAGTGGACGAGAACACCCGCGTGCCCGCCGAGCATGTCAAAAACGGCGAAATCGTCCTCAATGTCAGTTATGACGCTACCCACAAACTGACGATCGGCAACGACCTGATACAGTTTTCCGCGCGCTTTGGCGGCGTTTCCCGCGAATGCTCGGTGCCGATGACGGCGGTGACGGGCATCTTCGCCCGCGAAAACGGTCAGGGCATGGTTTTCCCGTTTGAAACTGAAGACGGGGCTGCGGCTTCGGAAGCAGTGGGTCCCGCGCAGGAACAACCGGACGATCCGAAACCGGATGCCCCGGCGCCCGGCGGTCGCCCGCGCCTGCAGGTCGTCAAATAGCCGCAACACCTTCCGGCATGGTTTGACACCGGCCAACTCGGGCGGCAGAATCATTCAACACCGCCTCCCCGAGAGCTATAAGCGCCGCATCAGCGGCCGTTGCGGTTCATGCTCAGCGCACAGCAATCGCAAGGCCAGGAGGTAGTCATGTTGTCACCAGAAGAGCTGGCGCAGGTTGTTCCTGCCGAATCCAGTGTTTTTCCTTCGCCAATTCCGGCGCAATGCATCTCCAGCGACGAGTACATGCCGACGCCGCAGACCGAGAAGCAGCGCGAGTTTGAAGCGCGGGTCAAGGCCATCGGCGATGAACTGGCAAGAAAGCAGGGCGTTACCCGACGGCGCTTCTTCAAGAGCGCTGCCGGCATGGCCGCGGCCTTCGTCGCGATGAACGACACCTACGGGCCGCTGTATGCGGTGAGCCGTGCTGAAGCGGCGACTCCGGAGATGGCCAACGAACGTGCCGATGCCCTGAAGAACCAGTTCATCATGGACATGCACACCCATTTTCTGCGTGATGACACGCGGATCATGGGCTTTGTACGTCAGCGCGAGGCGGTGGGTAAGAGGGGCTGGAACCCGTTGCTGGTGGGTAAGCCGCAGACGATCGAAGACCTGAAGTTTCCAAATTACTTCAAGGAAATCTACCTCGACTCGGATACTAAGATCGCGCTGATTTCCGGTTCGGGATCGGAAGACCCGCGCGACTGGTTCCTGACCAACGAGATGAAGAACGATGCCCGTACCAAGGTCAACAAAGAGGCGGGAACCAAGCGCATGTATTCACATGCGATAGTCATGCCGGGCATGCCCGGCTGGCTGGACAAGGTGGACCATGACCTCGAGGTGTTGAAGCCCGATTCATTCAAGGGATACACCGTAGGCGACAATACCAACAAGCATCTGGCTAAGCATCCATGGCGCCTTGATGACGAGAAGCTGCTCTATCCGTTTTATGAAAAACTGGTGAAAGCGTCAAAGACGACACCGAGCCTGCGCAACCTCTGTTTTCACAAGGGCTTGTTTCCGCCTGCGGTTGCGAAAAAGTTTCCGCACCTGCTTGAGCACGCCGACGTGCGCGATGTGGGCAAGGCCGCGAAGGACTGGCCGCAACTGAACTTCATCGTCTACCACTCGGGATTCCGCTTCACCGGCGGTGCCTACAAGGTGGGCATGGAGCAGTTCGAGAAAACTGGCCGCATCGACTGGGTCACCGATGTGGCCGAGATCCCGGAAAAATTCGGCGTAACCAATGTCTATGGCGATCTGGGTCAGTTGTTTGCGCAGAGCACTGTGGCTGAGCCGCGGCTGAACGCGGCAATGATGGGGCAGCTGGTCAAAGGCCTGGGCGCAGACCATGTGATGTGGGGCACCGATGCGGTCTGGACCGGTGCGCCGCAATGGCAGATCGAGGCGTTGCGTCGCCTGGAAATTCCGGAAGACATGCAAAAGAAATACGGCTTCCCCGCCCTGGGCGCAGCCGACGGTCCGACCAAGCGCGCCATTTTCGGCGAAAACAACGCGCGCCTTTACGGCGTGACGCTGCAGCATCGCGCATCGCTGGTCAATGACCGTTTTGCGCTGGCCAAGCAGGCCTACGATCGTGAGGGTGGTGATCGTACCAACCTGGCTTACGGCTACGCCATTAAATCGGCCTGAACGGTGTAGCCTCAACAACGGCGCGGGCGCGAGTCCGCGCCGTTGTTATTTCATGTTCTGCGTCTTCGTATTTCCTGGATCACCGCGGCATTGTCGAGTTCGGCTTCGCCAGCAGTCATGCAGCCCTGCACAAGGCCAGTATAGGTCGCTGCAAGCGGCAGCTGCTGCGGAAGGCGCTGCGCGGTTTCCAGCATCAGCAGAAAGTCTTTCAGCGTCTGCGCGATCTTGCCGTGCGGCGTAAAATCACTGGCGATCATCTTACCGCCCTTGATGTCCATGATCTGCGAATAGGCGGCTGAATCCTTCGCTACATCGAGAAAGGCCGCGGGATCGAGGCCCATGCGTTCAGCGAACACTAGTCCCTCAGCAAGTGCTGCGCGGTTGACGCCGAGAATCAGGTTGATCGCAAGCTTGGCGCGCGCGCCGTTGCCGGCGCTGCCAAGGTGATGGCGGCGTGGACAGATGGCGTCGAGCAGGTCCTTGACTGATTCCGCGGCGACCGGATCGCCGCCGACCAGCCCTAGCGCTACGCCCTGGGCGGTTTGCTCGCTGGTGCCGGAGACCGGCATCTCGATGAAGAGGATGGCGCTACCGGCCAGACGTTGCGCCATTGCGCTGATGCGGTCTGGATCGCAGGTGCTGACGCAGATCACCGGCAGCGGCGCCGCATCACCTGACCGCAGGCGGGCGAGGCCCTGGTCGCCTTCGAGTGTGGCTTCGACCTGGTCGGTGTTGAACACGGCGAGCACGACGGCCCGGCACCGGTGTTCGAGATCCGCAGGTGATGCGGCTGTCTCCGCGCCCCGGGTCTTGAGTGACTGTGATTTTGCGGCGTCGATGTCGTAGACGATGACACGATGGCCTGCGGCGAGCAGGCGTTTCGCGCAGGCACTGCCCATGAGGCCTGCGCCGATGATACCGATGGCATTTGTTTGCATGATGGAAGTGTTCATGGATAGGTGAAACTTCGTCGCATTATAGGAGTCGTTGCAGGCATGAGACGGTATAATCCGGGCCTCGCGCCGGCATAGCTCAGTTGGTAGAGCAACCGCCTTGTAAGCGGTAGGTCGTCTGTTCGAGTCAGACTGTCGGCACCATCGCAGC
>JAYOED010000117.1:3472-4610 GCA_038106575.1 Burkholderiales bacterium | reverse complement strand
GCAGGTATGTCCGCACTTTTCCGCCACAGAATCACGAACGGCAGGCGGAATGTACCTTTTTGTTGCCGCAGGAGACGGAACAAACCCATCTGTAAGTTCGTGAACAAAGCTTGAAAAGTACGCCACTGACTGCGCAGTGTCGTCAAACTCCATCTCCACAACGCCCATCTCGCACAGGTCATCGAGCAATAATACCGCAGACGGCTCGTCGCAGTTAACCCACCTCTGGATTCCTTCAATGCTGACGTAACCGCCACCATCTGCAATCGCCAGCATAGCCAAGCGGTAAACCCCTGTGCTGGACCTGTCTGACAAAACTGCGTTTATTGCGGCGGTGCTCATTCTCAATCCTCTTGCATTTGGCGCAGCGGATTGGTAAAAAGCCGTTGCGCAGGTTGTGTCTGCGTAAGACGGCGGCTTGAGTGTTAATCCCTTTCCACTCGCCGCCGTCGTCAATCTAAGCCACATCTGGCCCGTCAGTCAAGCCGTACATCTTGGCCAGTTCCCCGCTTTCCCTAAGAATGCGGACTTCCAGGCGAACGGCATCAACGTCATAACCGCGAAGAACGGCGATGTCCTCCACGCCCCATCCGTCCAGAAGGTATGCGCGGACGTGTTCCGAGAACGTGTAGTCTGACCAGCTTGTCACGGCATTCCCCATTCTTCCAAACTTTCCTTCACATCATCAATCGACCGTACAACGGCATAAGGTATGCCCTGAGCCTCGATCGCCTCACGCACGGCCTTCTGGGCTGGCGTCAGGTATCCGCCCTTGGCCTTGACCTCAAACACAAACGCGCGGCCCTTGTGGAAACACAGAACGTCAGGAAATCCAGGTGTTGTCCCATTCCACTTGTTCTTCGCAATGGCCCTGCCGATCGCTGGTCCCTTTGCCGCAATCTCATTGGCCGGGTGATAGGCAAAGATGCCATTGGCCCGCAGGTATGCTATGATAGCCCGGTGTATAGGGCCTTCAAGGTCTCGGTGCTTACGGGTCACGCCAGCGCAAACCGCGCTATCGGCCTGCCGTGCGACGTATTCCGCGCTGACGACACATATCCAAGGCAAAGCCATTCGCCGCCCCGGAACACGCCACCAGCCACGCGCGGATCTACGCCGTTCGGGATCGGGACAGCCG
>JAYOED010000117.1:0-3462 GCA_038106575.1 Burkholderiales bacterium | reverse complement strand
CTTGGCAATCTTGCGGGCCTCAGTACGTGCTGATGCTATCCATTCGGCGCGGTGTGTCTCGAACAGGTCGAAGGCCTCCTGTTTGGTTTGCGTGGTCATCTCTTTTCCTTTCTGTTGCCTGAAAAAGCGGGGCGACTGGCAATTGCTAGACGCCGCCCCGAGTTTCAGGGAGGTGCCGGATAAAGCCCCGGCCGGCTGTCACTTAGGTGCCCACGCGGACACAGGGACCGCGCCATCAGTGGCGCGCTCGATTTCAAAGGCCAGCGTCAGGCTCGGATAAGACCGGCCAGACAGCAGGTGCGACAAGCTCGTTTGCGTGATGCCGATCCGCCTGGCGAAGTCGCCCTTCGTCTCGATCCCGTCACGCTTCCGAGCGGTAAGGTATGTTTGAAGCTGATCCATGCCGCCGATAATAAGGGCGATTAATTCACTGTCAAGCGCATTTTTTGCTTGACGACAACAAAGAAATGTCTATTATCAATTTCACAAGCAAGGGAGAACAGACATGAACACCGAACTTTTCGCCAAGACCTACCTTCTGGGCAACGAAGACGCCAATGCCTTTCCGGGCGAAGGCCTTTACCAACTGGCTGAGGCGCGCGGATACGCTCGCGGCTCCAACGAATTTGAGTGGTTTGTTGGTGGCGGCGCGGCTTACCGGTTCAACGGCCACACATTCGACACCAAGTCGGAAGACATTGCCGCCTGACCCATCGGTGACCAGCCCCGCGCGGGCTGGCATCCCATGAGCCAGAAAGGGGAAAGACATGGCCTTCGGAATATACACCAGCGAGGACGTTGAACTGACGTTCTCGGCAAACATGATCCGCGCCGATTATGGCGTACCTGGATCGCCGTCTTGGGATGAGCCGGAAGACGTTGAACTTGATGCGGTCGCTATCTTCGGCGTGCCGGTGGATGTAAAGGCGCTGCGGGAACACTTCCCAGCCCTGCATTCCGAAATCATGGCCAGGTCTTATGAAATAGAGGAATGGCAATGACCAGCGAACACATCAAATCCGCAATAGGCGTTACCTGCCTGTTTTTCATTCTCTACGCAATCCAATGGGTGATAGCATGACCGAACACAGCAACATCGCAAAGGCGCTTGCCGCCGCACAGGCTGAAATGGGCAAGGCCCTGAAACAGTCGAACAACCCACATTTCCGCAGCAAATACGCGGACCTCGGCAACGTCATGGACGCCTGCATTCCCGCGCTGAACAAAAACGGCATCGCGGTTGTTCAGCCCTTCGTCATCGGCGAGTATGGCAATGCGGTGAAGACGGTCTTGCTGCACGAAAGCGGCGAAAGCCTTGAGTGCTGCGTTCCGCTCCTCTTGGGCAAGAACGACATGCAGGGCCTCGGGTCTGCGGTGACATACGCTCGCCGCTATGGCCTCATGGCGATGGCCGGTATCGCCCCCGAAGACGATGACGGCAACGCCGCAGTCGCAAGCGGGCCAGCGCCGAATGTGCGTCAGGAGCCAAAATTCGACGCGGTTGCCGCCGCTAACCGGGTCAAGGACAAAATCCGCAAGGCCGCGAACATGGACGACCTGAAAGCCGCCTACCTCGCAGAGCGCGAGGTGATCGAGGAAATCCGCCAGGCCGACGCCGCACTTGGGGCGCAGATTGTGAACCTGAAAGACAAGCGCAAGGCCGAACTGGAAGCCGCGCCGGTCGAAATCGACGACGAAATCCCCCACTAGGAGGCACCATGCGCCCAACTTTATACATTGACATCGAAACCATCCCCGGCCCGGAAGCTGGTCGGGACGCAATCGAAATATCTGCCCCGGCCCAATACAAAAAGCCGGAAAGCATCCAGCAATGGCTTGACGAAAACGGCGAAACTGCCCGCGATGAAATCTACCGGCGGCAAGCCTTGAATGGTGGATACGGGCAGGTCTGCGCTATCGCCTGGTCATTGGGAGACGCGCCGATCGGTGATGTGGCAGAAACCCGCGACGACGAAAGCCGACTTCTCCGGTCAACCATCGACATGATCGGCACGTTCCTGCCGCACAACGATCAGCCCGACATTTGCGGCCACTACGTCGCCGGGTTTGACCTGCGGTTTCTCAAGCAGCGCTGCATCATTCATGGCATCAAAATGCCCCACTGGCTGGCGCGGGACCACAAGCCTTGGGAAATCCGCGATACGATGACACTGTGGGCGGGCGCAAAGGACCGGATCGGGCTGGACGAACTCTGCGCCATTCTCGGCGTTGAAGGGAAGGGCGACATGGATGGATCAAAGATCTATGACGCATGGAAGGAAGCGCGGTTCGCGGACATTCTGGCATATTGCAAGGATGACGTGCGCCGCGTCATGGAAATCGACAGTATTTACAGGAAGGCAGGACTATGAGCAGCATCAACAAAGTCATCATCGTCGGCAATCTAGGTGCCGACCCGGAAATCCGCACATTTCAGAACGGCGGCAAGGTCTGCAACCTTCGCATCGCCACGTCCGAGAAATGGCGCGACAAGAACAGTGGCGAGACCAAGGAAAAGACCGAGTGGCATTCGGTCGCCATCTTCTCTGAGGGGCTTGTCCGGGTGGCCGAACAGTACCTTCGCAAAGGATCGACCGTCTATCTCGAAGGCAAGCTGCAAACCCGCAAATGGCAGGACCAGTCCGGTCAGGACCGCTATTCGACCGAGGTCGTGCTGCAAGGCTTCGACGCCAAGATGGTGATGCTCGGCGGCAAACAGGAGCAGCGCGACAGCTACCAGGAGCATGACGGCGGATATGGTGGCGGGAACGCGATGGATGATTCGGAAATTCCGTTCTAATGCCCACCAAGATCATCCGTGAACCGGCCCACGTTGACGCCCTAGCCAACCTCCTGCGCTCCCGGAAGCTACCACTCACGGTAAGCTGGACGCAGGGGGAGCCGAGGTCAGGGGCGCAAAACAGGCTGGCGCAACGCTGGTTCTCTGACATCGCCAGCCAGCTTGGCGACATGACGCATGAGGAAGTCAGGTCAGACTGCAAGGTGACGTTCGGCGTCCCGATCCTCATGGCTGAGAACGAAGCATTTGCGGCGTCATGGGCCAGGACAATGGGCCACCTGTCCTATGAGGAAATCAGGGAAGCGGTCAGGGTGTTGGACATACCTGTAACGCGGCTGATGCTGGTGAAGCAAATGACGGCGTTCATGGATGAAATGCAGCGACACTGGACGGGTCAGGGGATACGGCTAACCGACCCGGATGCGCTGAAATATGAGCAAGAATTCGGCCCCCACCACAACCAAGGGAGACAGCCATGAATTACGGTAGCGTATGCAGCGGCGTCGAAGCGGCAACGGTCGCTTGGCATCCTCTTGGGTGGACGCCGCAATGGTTCAGCGAGATCGAAAAATTCCCGTCAGCCGTGCTGGCGCATCACTATCCAGACGTGCAAAATCTGGGTGACATGACAAAATTCAAGGAGTGGGCGAATGACCGAACAA
>JAYOED010000116.1:0-4726 GCA_038106575.1 Burkholderiales bacterium | reverse complement strand
GTCTTCAGCATGTCCCTTCTCGTGACCCAGCTTGACGCGTAGCGCACCCAGCGCGTCATAGACCACCTTGCGCCTGTCGGCCCCGAAAAAGATGACGTCGCCGTTGGCAGCGCCAGTACGCTTTATGATCCCGCTCAGCACCGGCGGCGGCAGGAACTTGACGATCGGCGATTGCAATCCTCGCTCGTTGAGCTGCGTCATATCGTTGACCTTGATGTAGGCCAGGCCCTTGGCGCCGTAAATCGAAACGAAAGCCGTGTAATCGTCGATTTCCTTGCGTGTCAGTGATCCGCCGCCGGGAACACGCAAAGCGACCACCTTACCATCCTTCAGCGCGATCGCCTGCTTGAATACCTTGAACTCGACCTGCTGCATGAGGTCGCTGAGATCGGTGAGTTCCAGCTTGACACGGAGGTCGGGTTTGTCCGAACCATAACGCGACATGGCTTCTGCGTAAGTCAATCGCGGAAACTCGCCCAACTCGATATCCATTACCGACTCGAACAGATGGCGGATCAGCCCCTCCATCAGGTCCTGGATTTCGCGTTCATTCAAAAACGAAGTCTCGATATCGATCTGCGTAAACTCGGGCTGGCGGTCAGCACGCAGGTCCTCATCGCGAAAACACTTGACGATCTGATAGTAACGGTCATATCCCGCAATCATCAGCAACTGCTTGAACAGCTGCGGCGACTGCGGCAGTGCGTAGAATTGGCCATCATGCATACGTGAAGGAACCAAGAATTCCCGAGCGCCTTCAGGCGTGGACTTGTAGAGCATTGGGGTCTCGACGTCGATAAAGCCGTTTTCATCGAGATAGTACCGGATCGCCCGCGTCGCCTGATGACGCAGGCGCATGTTCGCTTGCATCTGAGGACGCCGCAGGTCGAGAAAACGATACTGCAGGCGCACGTTTTCCGAGAGCTGCTCTTCATCCATCATGAACGGCGGCGTCTGCGCGGCGTTGAGCACCTCCAGCGTGCTCGCCAGCACCTCGATTTCCCCGCTCACCAGGTTGGTATTGATGGTGCCGGTGGGCCGCTCGCGCACTTTGCCCTCGACACGCACCACGAATTCATTGCGGAGACTGTCAGCGGCCTGGAAGGTTTCCTTGCGATCTGGATCACAGACGATCTGAACCAGGCCCTCGCGATCGCGAAGATCGATGAAAATCACGCCACCGTGATCCCTCCGCCGGTGCACCCAGCCAAACAACGTTACGGTTTTCCCCAGAAAAGAGCGGTCGATGCGCCCACAGTAATGGCTTCGCATTTAAGTATTTGATTTAAATTTTATTTTTTATTTCTTGTGGGAGGGAATTGGCGCCATTGCTGCCAGGTGCTGCCACGCCCATCGACACAATGTACTTGAACGCCGCATCCACCGACATATCAAGTTCGATGACTTCATCACGACGCACGTAAAAATAGAAGCCGTTAACCGGGCTGGGCGTAGTCGGAATGAATACGGCGACATGTTCTTCAGGTAACTGTGCGGCGACCTCGTCGGGCACATTGGTCTGGAACGCCAGCGACCAGGCCTGCGGGTGTGGATAATGCACCAGCAGCACCTTGCGAAATGCATGCCCGGTACCCGAAAACAGCGTATCGCTGACCTGTTTGACACTTTGATAGATGGTGTTGACGACCGGAATCTTTGCAAGGAGCCCCTCCCAGAATCTGACCAACCTCTGCCCCAGGATATTGGCTACGAATATCCCGGTAACAAACACGATCAGAAGCGTCAACACCACGCCCAGACCGGGAATGTGTATTCCCAGCCAGTGTTCGGTGAGGAATCTCTCCGGCAGCAGCAGCAGGGTCTGATCCATGGTACCAACAAGCAGATTCAGCACCCACAGAGTGATGACCAGCGGCACCCAGATCAGGAGGCCAGCAACAAAGTAATTCTTAATGGAAGTCTTTTTGAACATGATCTAGAGAACGCGATACGCATTCTCATCGCAAAAATCCGCGGCCCGTCCCACAGGCCTTGCGTTCTGCCTCAGTTACAGGCGGGACAGGCGCCCGCGCCGCAGGCCGCTGCCTTAGGCTCGTCCTGCTTCGGCGCATCGGCGGTTTTAGCCTCATCGGATTTCGGTTGCGCACTGCCGCCTTTGTTTTTGAAATCAGTGGCGTACCAACCGCTGCCCTTGAGTTGAAATCCTGCGGCCGTCACCATCTTGCTCAACGTTTCCTTGCCGCACTCCGGACAATCGGTCAGCGGCGCATCGCTGATGCGCTGCAGGAATTCCTTCTGGAATCCGCACGTTGTGCACCGGTATTCGTAAATTGGCATGTCAAACACCCGGAAAAACGTAAAAAATCATTATACCTTAGACGGTTACGTCTTCTTCGCGTGGATATGGCGGCGACCGTGGCAGTTTCAAGCCCGAAAAACATGACTTGCGCAAACCGGAGGGATGGATCTCTCTTATAATCAAGGAGTTGCCGGACATCCCGGACTGACAATACCCCGAAAGCGCCCTATCCTCGCATGAAAGATACCGCACCCCGGAGTCACCAGCTCGTCGAACGTGCCCGCGCCCGCGGACCGGTACCGACCGCCGTGGTCTACCCCTGCAGCGCGACAGCGCTGTCCGGCGCCCTCGAGGCTGCGGCCGCCGGACTGATCTCGCCGCTGCTCATCGGGCCTCAGGCGAAGATCAGGGAAATTGCCGAACGGGAAAAACTTGATCTTCAGGATTGCTCCATTCATGACACCGCAGACGAGCACGCGAGTGCTACCAAGGCTGCCGCCCTTGTCCGAGAAAACAGGGTGGAGTTATTGATGAAGGGTAGCCTTCACACCGATGAGCTGATGGGCGTGGTGGTGTCCCGTGACGCCGGGCTACGTACGGAATCCCGTATCAGCCACGTGTTCGCGATGGATATCATCACGCACGACCGTCTGTTACTGGTGACTGATGCCGCCATCAATATCGCGCCCGACCTTGATGCGAAGCGCCACATCACCCAGAACGCGATCCGTGTGGCACATGCATTGAACATTGACAGGCCACATGTCGCAGTATTGTCGGCAGTGGAAACCGTCAATCCCGCAATTCCCTCCAGCATGCACGCCGCGGCACTGCGCGACATGGCGAGATCCGGAAAGATTACTGGTGGCGTCATCGATGGTCCGCTGGCGTTCGACAACATGATTTCCGCCGAGGCTGCGCGGATCAAGGGCATTAAATCACCCGTCAGCGGAGTCGCCGACATTGTCGTGGTTCCGGGGCTCGAAGCGGGAAATATTCTCTACAAGTCGCTGGTCTACCTGAGCAAGGCTGTGGCCGCCGGGGTAGTCGTGGGTGGAAAGGTTCCGGTAATCCTGACCAGCCGTGCCGATTCTACGCACAGCCGAATCGCGTCCGCTGCAATCGCCTGCCTGATCGCACAATCCGGGAAGCGGACTTAAAACCCGCTCAGCCACAAAAAACCGGGCAAGGAGCCCGGTGTCTTGTACAGCACTGCTGGTTCTTGGGTTACCTTAAAACGGAATATCATCATCCATATCATCAAAGCTGCCACCGCTCTTCTTAGACGGTGCCTTGCCGCTGCCGGAAGATGCTAATTCCCCGCGTGAGCTGCCACCGTCTCCACCGCTCCCCCGTCCGCCCAGCAACTGCATGCGGTCGGCTACGATCTCGGTCGAATAGCGGTCCTGGCCTTCCTTGTCCTGCCATTTGCGGGTGCGGATTCGACCCTCGACATAGACCGGCGAGCCCTTCTTCAGGTATTCACCAGCGATTTCGGCCAGACGGCCGAAAAATGAAATCCTGTGCCACTCGGTATGTTCCTGCTTGCCGCCGCTCTTGTCTTTCCAGTTCTCGGTCGTCGCAATGCGGATGTTGGTAACGGCATCGCCGCTGGGCAGATAGCGCGTTTCGGGATCGGCCCCCAGATTACCGACCAGAATGACCTTGTTCACCGATGCCATGACAGATTTATCCTCTTCGAAGTGATGCCGGCACAGATGCAACAACGCGCCTGAACCGCCGTCGTTTACAAAGTCGCCTGCGCAGACACCTCTGTGCGCAAGCTGAGGGCGAGTATAAGCCAGATCAGCAGCAGCACGCTGTTGAAAATGATTACGGAAATGCCTCCCCAGTGCTGATAGAGAAACCCGCCGGCTGCGGCGCCCATGAAGGTGCCGAAAAACTGAATACTGCTGTAGAACCCGATCGCGGTTCCCCTCAAATGCAGCGGAGCCAGCCGCGTGGTCAGCGTCGGCAGCATGGCTTCCAGCACATTGAAGGGCGTGAAAAAAACTAGCAAAAACAAGGACAAAAATCCCACACTACCGGTCAGCCAGGGAAGTGCAATCTGGCCCGCCAGCATCACCGCAACGGAAACAATGAGCCAACAGCGCGACCCGGCCGGGTTGCGAGCCTTCATGACCGCCGGCAGTATCAGTACAAACGAACCTAGCATGACCGGCAAATACACTTTCCAGTGATCTGCCAGCGCCAGTCCAGCATCGCGTAATGCAAACGGCACGATAATGAACGCCGACATCAGCACCGCGTGCAGCGTGAATATGCCCCAGTTCAGGCGAAGCAACTGTGGATTGCATAAAACAACC
This sequence comes from Burkholderiales bacterium, assembly GCA_038106575.1. Classification (GTDB taxonomy): domain Bacteria; phylum Pseudomonadota; class Gammaproteobacteria; order Burkholderiales; family SG8-41. The sequence continues at coordinate 139 of JAYOED010000116.1, read as the reverse complement.
CTGAAGTCGCTCAATGCGCCACCCCTGGCAACGTTACGCTGCGGCGCATCGGGAATCAGCCGCCACATGACAAGAATCGCCGCAAATGCCAGTAGACCGGTCATCGCGAAAATTCCCGGGACACCTATCATCTGGTTGA
>JAYOED010000115.1:0-4839 GCA_038106575.1 Burkholderiales bacterium | reverse complement strand
AAACTCAGTACCACGCCACATCGCTACCGCGCGGATCGTTTGCCGACTGCGCGGACCCGTTTCTCGGCAAAAATACCGCCTGCATGTTACCCCACCTGCGGTTTACCAAACGCAACTGGTGTCCCTTTGCCCGCATCGCCGATTGCCACTCTTCACTGAATCCCTCGGGCTCGATCTCGATCCGGTCAGGCCAGTGTTGATGATGAAAGCGCGGCATGCCCACCAGACGCCGCAAGTCCACCTCGGAGGTGCGCAGATATTCCATGACCGCAAGCAGCACCTGACTGATGATACGCGAACCGCCGGGTGCCCCAAGTATCAGCACGCCCTTACCATCTTCCACAAACGTCGGCGTCATGCTGGACAGCGGCCGCTTTCCTGGCGCCACACTGTTTGCATCGCCGCCGCGCAGGCGAAAACTGTTGGCAATATCGGTGCGCAACGTGAAATCATCCATTTCATTGTTCAGCAACACACCAGTGCCGCGACCGACAACGCCGGAACCGAACAGCAGATTGATAGTCAGCGTTGCGGCAACGCGGTTGCCTGCCTGATCGACGATGGAAAAATGGGTAGTGTTGGAACTGCCTCCAGGTTCAGTTGCACCCGGTAGCGGCGTCGCGCGGTCTGATCGTATCGATACAGCGTAGCGTTTCAGTCTCGCCCTGTCGACAAGCTCTTCAAGCGGCAATTTATTCCGGTCCGGGTCGCCAAGTTGCTGCCGGTCGCGAAACGCACGCCGTAACGCCTCGGCGACCAGATGCGCCGTCTGCGCATCCTGAACGTCCCCGGTCTCGAAATGTTCCAGCACGCCCAGCGATTGCGCGAGCGCGACACCTCCCGCGGAAGGCAGCGCTGCGGTCGTGATCACCCCTTCCCGAAAAGTAAATCTCACCGGTTCACGTTCGATGACGCGATAGCCCGCGAGATCCTCCGGACGCCACTCTCCTCCTGCGGCGTTTACTGCTTCCAGCAATCCCCGTGCAACGGGCCCGGAGTAAAACCCCGCAGCCCCATCGCGCGCCAGCCGTTCCAGCGTCGTTGCCAGATCAGGCTGGATCAGCAGAAACCCCGGCTCCGGCGACCTGCCCTGATCGAGGAACACCCGGGTCTCCGGGGTTGCCTGAAGCATTGCGGTGCGCAGGTGCGCAATCCGAGCATAACGTCGATCTACCGCGAAACCCTCACGCGCGAGCTTGATGGCTGGCGCCAGCGTTGCAGACAACGGCAGCGTGCCGTAGCGTTGCGCCAGATGCACCAGCGCGGCAGGAGTTCCAGGAATGGCGGCAGCGGTGCCGCCGCGCGTGGTCGCGCCCTTGATCAGGGAACCGTCTTCGGCAAAAAAATGCTGAGGCAATATTCCGGAGGGTGCAGTCTCGCGCGCATCGATCATCACCTGATGCCGGTCTGATTCACGGTGCAGCAGAAAAAAACCGCCACCACCAAGCCCTGAGGAATAAGGCTCCACCACAGCCAGAGCTGCAGCCACTGCAACAGCGGCATCAAAGGCATTTCCGCCGCGCGCAAGCACCGTCTCGCCTGCCGTGGTCGCCAGCGGATGTGCCGAGGCAATCGCGGCCCGCGGCATTTTGGCGGCACTAGCGCTGGATACGGTCTGCATGGCCAGCAGCAATATAAAAAACGCATGCAAGACCCAGCTAACCGGCGCGGACATCATTGCACGCGCAGATGGTGCGCAAAAAATTTTTCAGCACGCATCAGCTTGTACCGCAGCGCAAGCCGGTTCGGCTCATGACTCCGCCCGGTCATTCCAGGATCTTCGTAGGCATGATAGTTGCCTTCATACCGGTAAAAGTCGACAGCCGCACTTTCTGCTCGCTGACTTCCGGTGGTCTTTTATTGTAAGAATGTCTGACGAGACCATCGCCGTAACCGCTCTAGCCGAAACTGTCGACATGAATGGCCCGGTAGCCGCGCTGCGCCCAAAACCGGCCCCACATTTCTTACGCATGATCAGCGCATCCGTATCATGCTGGCCAAGCTTCAGCAAAGTATACGAACCCGCGCGCCCGCGCAGCATCACCACCACCGAATAGAGCCCCGGAACTGCCGGAACAAAGATATAACTGATGAGCACTGTTATGCCGTCCGCGCTCCTGAACTGAACGGTTCCGACTGTTACGGCGCACGCAGGATCAGTCCAAAACAGCACTGCAAACAGCAAAATGAACAGCCCCACCATCAGCCGTCCTTTCCCTTACCGGAAATCTTTGCCGCACCGCTGACGACATCCTTTCGCATCATCCATCCCGCCGCCGCCAGCAATAAGGCGTCCAGCCAGAAAACAGGCACCATGCCTAACGCAGTACTCAGCGAGCCGAATACGAAGGGCACCAGCATTTCAGTGCCCTTGTTGGCCATCTGACGCAATCCCATGGCCTCTCCAGAACGCCCAGCCGGCGCACGGTTGTAGGCCAGCATCATCGACAGCGGACTACCGCACCCCAGCCCTATGCCCATAACGAATGAAATCAGCAGAAGCGTGACAAAGCCTTTCACGAACGGAAACACCAGGCAGACCAGCGTCGCCAGCAACAGCGATGCCGCCAGCACCCGCTCTTCGCTGGAACGCTTGACCAGGTGCGGCATCACCGCGCGCACCACAAGCAGCGCCAGTCCGAAATTACCGAGAATGAAACCGATTTCAGAGGCACTGAGCCCGATGCGGTGGCCATAGATCGGCAACAGTAGATTGTAGAGCTCCAGCCCAGTCTCGATGATGCCGGCGACAATCAGCGCGCGCCGCAGCGGACGGTTGCGCAACAGATCACCAAAGCGATGAGTCGCCTTGTCCGCTGATGCAGGCTGCACATGCACCGTACGCGGCAACCAGCCCGCGTGGAACGCCAGCAGCGCCACGGGCACTACCGGCAGCGCGGCCAGTATCACAAAGGTTATGCGATGACCGACCGCGTCGATCAAAAGCCCCGATGCCATCGGCCCCATCAATGCGGTCATGCCGATACCCAGACTGAACCAGCTGTAGTTGCGGGTGCGGTCCAGCCCGTCGCCCATGGCGCCGATTAGGTGCTGGATGGATACGGTGTAGAAGATGTAGCAGAAACCGATCAGCGCGGCTGCCACATAAAGCATCTCCAGGCTGTGCACCGCGAATGGCAGCAGCAGGCCACCCAGCAATCCTGCAGCGCCGAACAGCATCGGCCTGAGGAATCCGATGCGATCCGAAATTTTTCCGGCATAGACCGACAACACCAGCGGAAAAAGTGCGTAGGTCGAGAACAGGACGCCGACAAAAAACTCGTTGGCACCCAATTCCAGCGCTGAAAGCGTCATCAGCACCTTGCTGCCCTTGAAGGCAGTGTGTGTCATCAGGCTCAGCAGCACGACCCGGAAAATCGGCGGCATCATCAGGAAAGGCGCGGAACGGCGTCAGACGGCGAAATGCTCATCAGAAGACAAAAATGACCTTGTTGGGAGAACACGGTGGCGTGTATTTTATCGCATCATCCAGACCACCTCGCAGAAGGCACGCATCATGAAACCGCAACACATCGGCATCATCAGCCCCGGCGACATGGGCCAAGCAGTCGCCATTTCCCTGAAAAACAGCGGCCACACGGTTTATACCGCACTGGATGGCCGCAGTGAACGTACCAAGACTCTTGCCCGTGAAGTCGGCATCATTGATTGCGGATCCATCGAGAAAGTCGTTACGACCTGCGACCTAGTGCTTTCCATCCTCAATCCGGCAGCGGCGGTGGACAACGCCTGCGCCGTGGCGGCAGCCATCAAGGCTACCGGCCGGCAGTGCATTTTTGTCGACTGCAACGCGGTGGCTCCGCAAACCACCGCGGAAATTGACAAGATCATTCGTGCCGCCGGCGGCACCTGCCTTGACGCAGGCATCATCGGTCCTCCACCACGCGGCAAGGCCAGCATGCGGTTTTACGTTTCCGGCCCGGATGCATCCCAGTTAAATTTTCTGGCCACTCCCGGCATCGACGTTCGCGTGATGAGCGAGCGCATCGGGGACGCCTCGGCAATCAAGATGTGCTATGCCTCCTACACCAAGGGCGCGGTCGCACTCGGCGTTGAAATGCTGATAGCGGCCAGGCGGCTGGGAGTCGATGCGGCACTCGATCAGGAATTGCTGGGCAGCGCAGCAGACAACCGCAACTGGGTACTCAGCCGTTTAACAGTGATGCCGCCCAAGGCCTATCGCTGGGTGCCTGAAATGAACGAAATCGCCAAAACCTTCGAGGGAGTCAACATGACGCCGCGCATCCTGCTGGGCGCCGCCGACATGTATCAAATGATCGCAGGAACACCACTCGGTAAGGAAACACCGGAGCAGGCACGCACAAAAGCCCGCGAAGGCCAGACCATCATCAACGACCTCGCGGAATGGCGCTAGGGCCTGATCTGAATGATACCTTCAATCAGTATTTCCTTGCGTGCCAGATGAATCTCGTCGCCATTTTCATGGGTAATGAATGTGCCATTGCTTAATGTGATCGACCAGATAGACTACGGGTTGGGGCACGCCGATCACGCGCTGCATCTCGACTGCCGCACACACTGCCGCGTCAATATCCGGAACAATACGGCCAGATCGCCGGTGTAACGGCTAGGCATTTCGGGTCAGGCTAATAAAAATTTTTCTTGATTCGAGCTTGAGGATGCTCGGACATTAAGTAACTTGCAGGTGGTAGATACTTTAGAGCCTCTAGCGGAAAAAAACAAAACCCGGGCTGTTTCCATCGACAAATACCGGATCAAGCCTCACAATCATTCGAGTACAACTTCAGGAGCAGCAGTGAGTTCCACATCCGACACCAGCAACATGGCCCTATTCTG
>JAYOED010000114.1:4292-4936 GCA_038106575.1 Burkholderiales bacterium | reverse complement strand
AGCTGATAGTGAGTTGCAGGCGGATAGCGCTAGCAGGGTCATTGTAAAACAGGTTTCAGAGAAGTTAGGTCTTGTTCTTCTTACTCCCAAGGGCGGAAATGAGGCAGAATTTTTACTGCGACCACGATAAGGACTGCAAAGCATGCACATTGGATTCATCGGACTCGGACAAATGGGGCGCGGCATGGCGGCTCGACTGATTGATTGTGGCTATCAACTGTCGGTCTGGAATCGCACTGCCCTGAGTGCGGCGCCATTCGCTCAGCGCGGCGCTGCTGTGGCCACGCAGCCGGATCAGCTGCTGCATACGGAAATCGTGATTACCATGCTGGCCGACGACGCAGCAGTTGATGCGGTCTGGATCAAATCGGGGCTGGCTAGCAAAATGCCCGAGACCGCGTTACACCTCAACATGTCTTCAGTCAGCCTGAGCATGGGGCAGCGTCTGGCGGCACTGCACCGGGAGCATGGAGTTCCCTATGTCTCCGCGCCCGTGTTCGGACGCCCTGAGCCGGCGGCGACAGGTCAGTTGGACATCGTGGCTGCCGGCGATGAGTCGGCGGTCAAACGTTGTGTACCGCTTTTCGATGCGCTGGGAAAGCGCTGGTTCAATGCTGGCACTGATGCCTCCTACGCAAATATTG
>JAYOED010000114.1:0-4282 GCA_038106575.1 Burkholderiales bacterium | reverse complement strand
GGGCAGCATCATCGAAAGTCTTGGCGAATCATTTGCATTGGTGGAGAAATCCGGAGTCAGTGCTGAAAATTTTCTCGACATCATTACCAGCACATCCATGAATGCGCCGGCGTACCGCAATTACGGGCGCATGATCCTGGAAAAACCGGAACAGCCTACGTTTACGCTGAACCTTGGCCTCAAGGATGTCGAGCTGGCGCTGCGGGCAGCTGAAGATACCGGTGTGCCTATGCCGCTAGCGTCATTGCTGCGGGAACAGCATCAGGAGGCGATCGCCGCTGGATACGGCGAGCACGACTGGGCGGCGCTGGGCTCCTTTATTGCCCTGCGGGCAGGATTAAAATAATTAATTAAAACAGATAATTATAGTTAAATCTTAAGCTGTGGTCGCCGCGCCGACTGCGCCAATGGCTTCAAAAAGGTTGGCCACGGTTTCGCGCGGGATATTGCGGGTGATGAAGACGATGCGGGTGGAATGGTCGGCACTAGGCCATGCCGCCAGTTCGACCGGGGGATGAAACAGGTGCTGCACGCCCTGCACCACCATCGGCCCTTGATGCCCTTCCACATTGACCAGACCTTTCACGCGCAACATGTCGGAGCCACGCAGTGCGGAGAGCACTTCCATCGTCTGAGAAAATTGCTGCCAGCCCAGCGGTTCCGTGTAACGCAGGGTGAACGACTTGACCTTGGAGTCGTGGCTGTGGCGATGGCCGTGTTCATCAGGCTCGCCCATCCAGCGTTCGATGTCTTCCAGCTTGCCACTTATGTCACGCAGGCCGACATTGATCAGGAAAGTCAGGTCGATCTCGCCGTTGACGGCGCGTTTGATCGGCGCCTGCGGGTTGAGCGCGCGCAGCTTCCCTTCAAGTTTTGCCGTAGTAGCTTCATCCGCGAGGTCGGATTTTGTAATGACGATGCGGTCGGCCAGGGCGGCCTGCTTCACCGGCTCCTCCATCGTGTCGAGCTGCTCAATGCCGTTGACGGCATCGGCCAGCGTCACCACGCAGTCGAGGCGGTAATTTTCCTGCAGTAGCTCATCGGTCATCAGTGTCTGCATCACCGGCGCCGGATCGGCAAGGCCGGTGGTTTCGATGATGACGCGGGTGAAGTCGATGATGTCTCCGTTGCGCCGCTTGACGTAGAGATCGCGCAGAGTCTCCTGCAGGTCGCCGCGCAGCACGCAGCACAGGCAGCCGTTGTTGAGCAGCATCATCTGTTCGGATGACACCTCGACCAGGTCGTTGTCGACTGCCTGTTCGCCAAACTCGTTGACGATGACAGCGACACGGTTCATATCCGGCCGCATCAGCAGCTTGTTGATCAGCGTCGTCTTACCGCTTCCGAGGAAGCCGGTGACGACACTGACCGGGAACTTCCCGGATAGCGCATCCAGCATTATCGTGCAGTTCCTTTATGCAGTCGTTTCGATGACGTAGAGGCCGCCGCCGAAACGGTCCACGGCATACACTAGTCCGTTTTCATCGACCCACACGTCGTTGATCTGCACGGCACTCTTCGGCGACATCGCGGGTTTTCCCGGCACGAAGTAGGCGATTTCCTGCGGTTGGTACGGGTTCGAGGTATCGAACGCGCGCACGCCGCCGTTGAAAAAGGTGCCGAATACCAGCGTGTTGGAGCGGAACGAAGCCGGTCCCGGCAGATTCTCGTGCAGGTTATGCGCTCCGTAACGGCCGCCGCGTTTGGCAAAATTCTCGACCGGCGGCAGCGGAAGCGTCGATACCGGCACCAGATTAGTTTCGACGCTGGCGTTGACCACGAAGCCGAGTTTCGGCCAGTCAATGCCGTCGTCCTTGGTGCATTCGTCAGTAACGATCATCAGATCCCGACCGAACAGGGGCATTACCGTGTGACAGAAGCCGTTGAACGGCGGGGAATATTTCCAGTTGGTTACCATCTTCGGGTTGCTTTTGTCCGAGATGTCTAGAATCACCGCGCCGCCGTCAAGATAGGCCACGTAGGCGCGATCCGGGCGCTCCGGGAAAACGTTGACGTTGTGGGGGCGGTAACCGCCGTCGAATCTCGGGTGACGCGGGGGCGGCGCTTCCTTGTCGCCTTTGTGAGTTCCGGGGTAATGCCACCGGCCCACCTCCACAGGCTTCGATGGGTTGCGCACGTCGATAATGCGGTAGAACTGGAAGTCGTTCGGATGGGTCGGCTCGAAATCATCCGAGCCCGAGGTAAGGTGGACGTATTCGCCGTCAACAAACCAAACGCAGTGCGCGCCACGCGAATGCGGACCGGAGGCGTCGAAATGCGAGATCAGCTTGGGTTTTTCCGGGGTGCTGATGTCGAAAAGATCCATGCCGGCGGGCTTATCGCCGACTTTCTTAGTCTGATAGGCCACAGCCATGATGTCGCCGACGACGTCAAGCGAGTTCGAGCGCACGCGCTCATGCGGCAGATCGGTCTGCACGACGACTTTTGGATTCTTGACATCGGTGACATCGACGCCGGTGAAGTTCTTTGGCGCTGATTCATGCGCAAGCCAGAGTATACGGCGGCCATCCTTGGTCACCTGCATGTTGATACCTTCACCGACGCCGCCGAACCCGGAGAGCTCGTTGTGTGACACCAGTTTCATGTTACGGGAAATGGTTTGCGCAGCCTGACTCTGCGGAGACATGGTCGGTTTCATCGGCTCTTTCTCTTTCGTGTTGAGGTTGATTTTGGTGATCTTTGATCGCGTTTCACGCCGGCCATCTGTTCCAGCACGGCGCAGACGGCGGCGGTATCTTCAAGTGCGCGGCCCTGGGCATAGGCTGCGGCATAAAACGGTTTGGAGGCCTCGAACAGCGGCACCGGGCAATGCAGATCGGCGGCAAATTTCTCGATGATGTCGATGTCCTTCTTGTACACGTCGACCTTCATCGTTGCCTTGCGGTAATCATTGGCAATCATCATCGGTCCACGCACCTCGAACATGCGTGAGGTTCCGGCGCCGTCCTTGATGACCTTGTACAACAACTCGAGATCTAGGCCTGACTTGAGCCCCATGACCATGGCCTCGGCGGCCGAAAGATTATGAATGGTGACCAGCAGGTTGGCGACATATTTTAGTTTCGAGCCGTTGCCATACTCGCCGCAGTAGTAGACGCTACGCGAAAAACCTTTCAGTGCCTGCTCAGCTCTCGCATAAGCCTTGCGGTCGCCACTGGCATAAATGGCGATATCCCGGTTGGCAGCCTGAGCACCGGTACCGCTGACCGGACAGTCCAGAACCTGTATCCCCGACTTTGCGCAACCGGCCCTGATTTCATATTTGACGTCCAGCGGCAACGTGCTGGTCTCAATGACGACTGTGCCGCGTTTGGCGGTATCCGCAATGCCATCCTTGCCGAAGAAAACGGTATTGACGGCATTGATGCTGGGCAGAGAGGTGACCAGTATGCCGCATCGGCGACTGACAGCCGCGGCGCTGGTCACCGGATTCCCGCCCAGTCGCTTCAGTGCGGCACGGCGAGCGGGTTCGATGTCGAAGCCTGTCAGGGCGAAACCCTCGGACAGCAGGTGGCGCGCGAACGCGCCACCCATAATGCCAAGGCCGATGCTTCCGATTGTCTTTGAATGGCTGATGGCTATCTTTCCTATTTGGAAAGTCCCAGGAAATCCATAACCTCCTTCAGTTCCTGGTACTGGGTGGTCATGAATTTTTTTGTGGCAGCGGAATTCTTGTAATTGATTTCCCACTGGTTCTTGTTGGCCAGATCCTTGAACTCCGGACTATGGGCGATCTTACTGAATACGTTGTCCCAAAAGGCAACCTCCTGCTTCTGCATTCCCTTGGTGCCGATTATGCCGCGCCAGTTTTCAAACACACCCTTGTAACCGAGTTCGGGCCAAGTCGGACTGGCGGCCAGCGGACCCGGAAGACGTTTCTCGGAGGTCACGGCAAGCAGGCGCATGCGGCCACTGGCAACGTGGGGTGCAATCTGCACGGTACCGCCCGAGAGCACGTCAACGTGACCGCCGAGCAACGCGGTCACCGCCTCCCCCGTCGAATTGAAGGCCACCATGCGAAGTTTCTTGATGTCCACCTTGCCCGAGATCAGGGGCTGGCCGAATGAAATGTGGTGCGTGCCGCCACGCGCACTGCTCAGCGCCAGACTGTATTTAGCCGGGTTCGCGCGCAGTGCTTCGATCAGGTCCTTGCCGGTTTTCAGCGGTGAATCTGCGCGTACAGCAACTGCGATGTATTCCGTCAGCATCACGGTCAGCGGCTTGAAGTCTCGGTACGACAGTTTGGTGCGTCCGTTGATAT
>JAYOED010000113.1:0-4968 GCA_038106575.1 Burkholderiales bacterium | reverse complement strand
AAGCCGGTGACCCGCTCGATTACGCGTTGCAGGCAGCACTCGCTGAGTTTTATCCTAACCCGATGGCCACAGGCGAGAATCTGTTCAGCCACCAGGACGCTCGCAACCTGTTGCGTTATGGTGGCATGCGCCCCGACCGCGACTGGCTACAGTTCGACTGCGCACTGTCCTACGGTCTGTGCGAATACGAACGCACGCTGAAGGAACTGAAAATTGCCGGCTGGTCACAGTCACGTTGCATTCCGCACGGCGGCCACCAGATGTCACTCAATATCGCGGCCGGCCTAGGACTCGGCGGCAACGAAAGCTATCCCGACCTGTTCCAGCCCTTCGGCGGATTCCCGGATGGCGTAAAGGTGGAAAACAGTATTATCACCATGCCCGAACTGCCGGGAATCGGCTTCGAGGGAAAATCAGACCTAATCAAGGTGATGCGTGAATTGGCGGAGTAGATTTTACTTACGCATCGTTTTGCCTTAGATCACCGCGACTAGAGGTCTTTGCGCAGAAGCCCAAAATATACCGGGCGGTTTACATTCCTGTAACTGTAAAAAACGAGGATGAAGTAACTTTTTTCGACTGGTCCAGAGTTTTCTTGGGCCCTATCGCGCGTCGCGAAGACAAAGACCAAAATCGATGCGCTGCTGCAGTTAGTTTGGATTTTTTAAAAAACTAATCCCTTTTTAACGCCACGTGAGCGTCTGGGTCGTAGGGCCCCCTTCCTGAATCTAGCGCTGCATTTTTTCCGTCTCAAGCTCTGACTCGTTGTCAGGCTTGCGCATGGCGCATAAACACTACCACGCTTGAATTACTAGCTAGCAGTCTCAACAAATGATCATCTTTCGCCAAAACCGGAAACGCAACCACGGAAAGAAGGTTGAAAAAAAAGAATTATTCGGACTGTTCCCGTGACGTGTTCAAGGGGATAACCTTGCATCCTGTTTTTTGAGTGCAAATCAGCCGACAAAATTCAATCTGATCTTTACGCTACCCGCAGCTGCGCGTTCAATCTGCCAACCCGCGCTTTTTCCAGCAGTCCCGTTCTCTCGAGATCGGCCTTCATCAGTGCCCTCTGCTCCCCTGTCAGTTCTATACAAGGCGGACGCACCGGCCCGCCGTTCATGCCGAGCAGTTCCATCCAGAACTTCTGTTCCGCCGCCGGCACGCGCCCGCCGGCGCCGCCGTAGCCCGGAATCCATTTCGACAGCACGGTTCGCAGTGGATTGAGGCTGCGGCTGATTTCGATCGCGGTGTTGTAGTCGCCCTCAAGCACCGCACGGCTATAGTCGTTGACCGGCAGGTAACCCGGCACCTGGTAGAGATGCGGACAGTAGTTTAGTAGCCAGCGGTCGCCCATGACGCTGGCGTTATAGACCCACGGCGCCTCGTCAGCGACACTGACCTCTAGCTCATGGCCGATCGCTGCGCGCAGCGCGATGGTCGCCGATACCTTCGAAACGCCCTGTTTGAACCCGCATATGTTAGGAATCTTCGCAAGTCGCTTTGCCAGCGCCACGCCGATCGGCGCAGTGGCCTCAGTGTTGAACAGCACGACACCGATGTGGATGCGCTCGCAGATATAACGGTAGAACTCGTAAATCGCATCGTCTCCGCGAGCCGCGACAAAGGGCGTGAGGATGATCACGAAGTCGATGCCAACGTCCTGCGCGTGCTGTGCGAGATTGATCACCTCATTTGGATTCTGGTGGTGGCAGCCGGCAATCAGCGGCACGCGGCCCTTGGCCACCTCGACGTTGATCTCATGCACCCGCATGCGTTCCTCGTTGGTCATCGCCCAGAACTCGGCGACATTGCCGATGCAGTAATGACCTTCAAGCTGCAGATCCGTCAGGCAATATTCAAGGTTGGCAGCGGTGGCTTTCTCATCAAGCTTGTCGTCTTCAGTGAAACTGGTGGGCAACGCCGTCCACACGCCCCTCAACATCTCGCGCGCGTATTCCTTGGCTTCGTTTTTGCGGTATTTCATACATTCTCCTTGCCCACCCGGTGAAGCCCGGGATAGTCTTTGCTTGTTAATTAATGTTGTAAGGCAATCCAGCCGGGGATGCAAGCCAGTGCTGTGTCCCTCAACGGCACCGGCAACACCACTGTCGAACTGAGTTTAAACAATGTCGTCGGCGAGCATGGCCTGCGCAAGTGCACTGGAGGATGCGGTTATAAACATACAGGCTATTGCACTGATCTGCCAAAACTATTAATAGGGTTAGTTGCTTTAGCTCAAAACTAATTGGAAGTTACCTTGGTAATTTCTTCTCAGCGAGATAGAGAATCGCATTTTCATAGGCATTCAAATACACCGCACCTTGAGATATTGTCACCCCCTTGCGGCGCAAGTCACGTCGAATGCCAGCAAGCTCTGGATCGAGCTGTTTAAAGTGGGTTACGAAAGCCGCAAGATCGCCGCCCAACCGGACGTAGATCTTTTCTAGTCTGCTATAGTGGCGTGAATAGGTAACCGCCTCGGCTAGCGTGACATTGTTAGCCTCACCAGGCTTCCATCCGATCTTACGTTCTACATCTGCGAAAAGAATAGCGCGTCGCTCCAAAAATTTGCGAGCAGACATCTGGTTTTTGTTTGAATCATCAAAAAATTTCCTCACTCGTTCGAACTGTAGGGCTGTAACCCTCGAGGAAACTATTTCATGATCTGCGTATAAAACAAGCGTCTGCCATATTGCCTGTGAACCACGTGGTTCCTGGCGGGCATAGCGCTTCATTGCTTGATGTGTAATCACATCACACAAAGCCTCTTCAATCCCATAGGGCTGCCTGAACTGATCATGACAATCCTCATGAATGACTAGATAAACAAAACGGTCTAAGCCGCTATTCAGCATGGACTGTGTTACGGGTGAAGCTACCTCGCCCAATATTTCACGCGTTCCGAAGTAGACATCCTGCTCGTGGTGCTTGTTTCGGCACATCTCCTCAAGCTGGTCCTCGTACCAGTAGATTTCCGGATCTTCGTAGGAATAAGGCAGGTAGCGCTTGGATACGATGCCACAGAATTTATTTTCGACGATCTGCTCAGAAACGGTCCGAAAATTACTTGTCTTACGAAATCCAAATGTTTTCTGAAATGCACGCAAATCCTTAACGATTGACTGCCACTCCTTCCGTGGGTCAGGGGCGTAATCCGGGACAGAAGTAGATGGTTTAGTACCTATCTCACTGCGAAAGCTCAACCAGACCATAGCCACGACAATTGCTATTAGGATCGTGAATGCAAGGATTCGGAAAAATACGTCTCGAATACTCATGGTTCTGAGTTTTGGCTTAACAGGTCAATATTAATAAAACGAGTGGTAAGGCTTTGCGAATCCTTTGGGGTATGCAAGACGTTTATATTTATTAAGTTTTTTTTATTTAACAAGTATTGAGGGATTTAAGAGCTTCCCCATCAGAAACCCACAAATTCAATCATGATCCGTTTAAAGCTCAGAGGTAACGGCCCCGGTTTCCTAGAAACTGGCGAGCCTCACGAAATACTGCCACTTTTAGTTAAACGCCGACAAGCCGTGAATGTAGCTGTATCACCTTCTGCACCACTATCACAACGGAATAAGCTCAGGAAGCGCCCACAAGCCAAGTTGGCGCTACCTTACTTCGTTTTGTGTTCCTAAGCTTAGATAACTGAATAACTCATTATTAAGGCTTATTGGACAAAGCCTCACCAATCAACTTTGGTTCACCGGTGCCGTTGAGCATAAGGATCACTCCACTACCTGAAGACGAATAGATACCTGTTAAGCCGGTTACCGTAACCTGGTGCGTGACCAATACTACTGGCGGACCACTAGTTGGTAGTCCGGCAAGAAATCTACGCAGTGCGCTAATACTCAGTTCGCGCTTTTCCGGTAGGGAAAAAAAGGAATTTAGCGCGGGCAGCTCGGTCACTGGCCCCAAGCCTAGAAGTTTCGCCGTCTCCAAACAGCGGCACCACTGGCTCGAATAGACTGCAGCTTCCGTCACTCCAGCAATTGCAAGTCTGCGGCCGATTTGCGCAGCTTGCTCCCGGCCCGTGCTATCGAGATTACGCTGCGACGCGCAGTCCCCGATCCTGAAATTATCCGGGTCGCCGATGCCAGGCGCATAGGCATGCCGTAGCATGAGTACACGGCCAGGCCTAGCGAGTTCCTCTAAGGGCACCCCGTTCGATGATGCCGCACTTGTAGCTACCAAGAGCATCATTGCAATCAAGAATTTCTTCATTGGCCTCTCATTTTATTTTGGTCGTTATCAAAGATCCGCACTGGTTCCAGAAGTACATTGAGGATTAGAGCGGACAAGATCGGACTCCAATTTTAAGTGCTACTGTTCTTGGGGATCACTTCGGTAGCAAACTTACCGATGATAAAATTAACTAGGCTTTCATTGCATAAACCTCTGCAAGATTATCCAGAACTAGCTCTAAGTTAATCGTCTAAAGACCCCTCACTTGAGGTTAAGCAGTCGAACAGCATTTTTAAAGGCAATTTTCTCCATAATGTCTGGCTCCAGGTGTGGTAGTAAGTTGCTGCGTAGTTCAGCGACCATTTCACTATAAGAATCGAACCAGCCGCAGCAAGCGTCGCTGCCGATCATGATTCTATCCGGATATTTATTGATAAAAGATTTCCATTCCGGTTTGATTCCCGTGTCACTAAAAACCCTAGGCCCTCGTTGGAGGCCTGCAAGCGTGTTGTGTACCGCGCCCTGCGCGGATAACTCGCAGACCAAGTTGGAACGCTGGCTGAATAAAGTTTCCAAATTCTTTGGTCGCGCTACAGGCAAGCAGTGGGATAAAATAGTGAGAACATTGGGATAATCAGCGGTAAGTCGCAATATGTCGCCTACGAAGTCTTGATCAAGCTGAATGTGGATCTGTACAAAACCACCATGCCTATTAGCAATTTCGTAGAACTTGCGCATCACAGGATTGTCGGTGCGAATGTGACGCCGCATGCG
>JAYOED010000112.1:0-5119 GCA_038106575.1 Burkholderiales bacterium | reverse complement strand
GTTCGCCTCGATGTCGATGTTCATCGTCAATCAGCGGCAGAATGCCATCGTTTTCCGACTTGGAGAAGTCGTCGCGATCAAGAAGGAGCCGGGTCTTTATTTCAAGATACCGTTCCTTGATAACGTGCGTTTCTATGACGTTCGTATCCTGACTATAGACTCGGCCGAGCCTGAGCGTTTCCTGACTTCGGAGAAGAAGAACGTCTTGGTCGACTTGTTCGTCAAATGGCGCATTACGGACGTGCGCAGTTATTTCGCATCGGTTGCGGGGGACGAACTGCGTGCCCAGACCCGGCTACTGCAGACCATCAACGACGGCCTGCGTGCCGAATTCGGCAATCGCACGGTGCACGACGTTGTTTCCGGCGAGCGCGACAAGATCATGGATCTGATGCGCAAAAAAGCTAATGAGGATGCCGTCAAGATCGGCGTTGAAGTTCTCGACGTCAGGCTTAAGCGCGTCGATCTGCCACAGGAAGTCAGCGAGTCGGTTTATCGCCGAATGGAGGCGGAGCGGAAGCGCGTAGCCAACGAATTGCGTTCCACTGGTGCTGCTGAATCCGAGAAAATCCGGGCTGATGCGGACAAGCAGCGCGAGGTCATACTCGCAAAAGCCTATCGCGACGCCCAGCGCATCAAGGGTGAGGGCGATGCTATGGCCGCTGCGAACTATGCCCGGGCCTACGAAATCAATCCCGAGTTCTATGCGTTTTACCGCAGCCTCGAGGCTTACCGGGCCAGCTTCAAGAACCGCAACGACGTGCTGGTTCTGGAGCCGAACTCCGAATTTTTCAGATATCTGAAGTCCGGCGGCCGGCCCGGGGGCAAGTGACCGGGGTCTGGGTGCGTACAGCCGGCCGCGCCCGTTCTGTTTCAACCAAGGCATGACAACCGGCCTCCTGACCGCACTGGCCCTGATGTTGATCATCGAAGGATTGCTGCCTTTTCTGGCGCCTAGGGCCTGGCGGGAGACCTTCCGCCGTCTGATCGAAATCAGTGATGGTCAGCTGCGCTTCATCGGCTTGAGTTCCATGGTCGCAGGTCTGGTCATGCTATTTTTCGTGCGCGCCTGAACTTCTGGCTTCTATAATGTGCGTTTGCGTCGCAACCGGCGTCGTATGCCGCGTACCATGAGAACTTGGCTGCTCCCCGATTACATTGAAGACATCCTGCCCGAGGAGGCGCGTCGCATCGAGCGCCTGCGCAGGCTGCTGCTCAATGATTTCGCTGTGCACGGCTATGAGCTGGTGATGCCGCCGCTGCTCGAATATGTCGATTCGCTGCTGACGGGGACTGGTCACGATCTCGACTTGCAGATGTTCAAGCTGGTCGATCAGCTCTCGGGCCGGATGCTGGGTGTGCGTGCCGATATCACTCCGCAGGTGGCGCGCATCGATGCGCATCTTCTCAACCGCGGCGGCGTGACTCGGCTGTGCTATAGCGGCAGTGTGCTGCGCACTATTCCTGACAGCATGAACCGGACGCGTGAGCCAATGCAGATCGGTGTAGAAATCTACGGCCATCGCGGCATTGAAAGCGATATCGAAGTGCAACGGTTGATGCTGCGCGCACTAGGCATTTCGGGCGTGCGTGATTTATCCATCGACATCGGTCACGTCGGCGTATTTCGCGCGCTGTTGCATCGCGCCCGAGCATCAAGGGAAGTGGAAGGTGAGTTGTTTCAGGCCATGCAGGCTAAGGATGCTTCGGCCATCAATGTACTTTCCCGCCGCTTTGACCGGCCGACTCGGGCGGCGCTTATGGCGCTGCCCGGGCTTTACGGCGGTACCGAAGTGCTGGCACGGGCGCGCCGGACGCTTCCAGCGCTACCGGAGATATGCACGGCCTTGCGCGATCTTTCCGCAATATCCAGACGGCTTGCCGATCTGGCACAGATCCGCAGTTTCGATCTAGCTGAATTGCGCGGATATCACTATCACAGCGGTGTAGTGTTTGCAGCTTATGCGAGCAATTCTTCCAATGCAGTTGCGCAGGGTGGCCGTTACGACGAGGTTGGTAAGGCTTTCGGGCGTGCGCGTCCGGCAACCGGATTCAGCATGGATTTGCGGGAACTGGCGGCAACGGGGGCCGTATTGCCAGCGGTGTCTAGGGTGCTGGCGCCGTACCGGTCTGCTGACCGAGCGCTGCAGATGCGCATCGCGGCGCTGCGGGCGCGCGGGACAATCGTGATTGAGGAGTTGCCGGGGCATGCGCGCTATCGCACTGAGCTCGGTTGCGACCGCAAACTGGTTAGCAGGCAGGGGCGATGGATAATTGTAAAAATACGTTAATAATCGTACATAAATAATTGATTGTTAATAATATATTTATTTATATTTTATTGAGAAAGCATCACTGTTCATGAGTAAAAACGTAGCCGTTGTCGGCACCCAGTGGGGCGATGAGGGTAAGGGCAAAGTCGTCGACTTGCTGACCGACCGCTGCCAGGGGGTGGTGCGTTTTCAGGGAGGCCACAACGCCGGCCATACGCTGGTCATCAACGGCAAGAAGACAGTATTGCACCTGATTCCATCGGGAATTCTGCGCGAAAAAGTGGCCTGCTACATCGGCAACGGCGTGGTGTTATCCCTGGATGCGCTGCTCGAGGAGGTTGATACGCTGACTGCAGCGGGTGTCGATGTGGTGGGACGGTTGAAAATCAGCGAAGCCTGTCCGCTGATCCTGCCGCATCACATCGCGCTCGACCGGGCCCGCGAAGCGGCCAAGGGGGCCAGCAAGATCGGCACCACGGGACGCGGAATTGGGCCGGCCTACGAAGACAAGGTGGCCCGGCGCGCGATTCGTCTTCAGGATCTATTTCACCGTGAGCGTTTTGCCGCCAAACTCGATGAGGTTCTCGATTTCCATAATTTCGTGCTGAAAAACTACTTTCGCGCAGAAATTGTTCCGTTCCAGAAAACATTGGACGACTCGATGGCGTTTGCCGAGCGTATCGGTCCCATGGTGGCGGATGTACCACGGCTGCTGTATGAAGCACAGCAGCAGGGCCGTAGCATGCTGTTCGAGGGTGCGCAGGGTACGCTGCTAGATGTGGATCACGGCACTTATCCTTATGTCACATCCAGCAATTGCGTGGCAGGAGCCGCCGCGCCGGGTGCAGGCATCGGGCCGCATAATCTTCATTACGTGCTCGGTATTACCAAGGCTTACACGACCCGTGTCGGTTCAGGACCTTTTCCGACTGAACTCGATGACGATATCGGCCGGCAGATCGCCACCCGCGGCAACGAAGTGGGTGCGACTACCGGGCGTCCGCGGCGCTGCGGCTGGTTCGATGCGGTAGCGCTCAAGCGCTCGATCCAGATCAACGGCGTATCCGGACTGTGCGTGACCAAGCTCGACGTACTCGATGGTATGGAACCGTTGCGGATCGGTGTCGGCTACAAGATGAACGGCGTTGTTCGCGACATCCTGCCTTTTGGCGCAGAAGTGCTGGCCGAGTGTCAGCCGGTGTACGAAGAGCTGCCGGGGTGGAAGGAGAGCACGGTGGGCATTACGAAGTTTGCCGACCTGCCGGCCAGTGCGCGCAACTATCTCAATCGCGTTGAAGAGGTCTGCGGCGTGCCGATCGACATTGTGTCGACAGGAGCTGATCGCGAACACACCATCGTGCGCAGAAACCCCTTTGACTGAACGGCGAGGGAGCGCTTTGCTTCGTTACCTGCGCTCTTTTTGCCTGCAGACGGATCTAAAGAATATCTATCCGTCTGTAATGCTGGTGCCCAGAAGAGGACTCGAACCTCCACGGTGTTACCCGCCAGTACCTGAAACTGGTGCGTCTACCAATTCCGCCATCTGGGCCGATGAGGGCGCGATTCTAGCCCATGAAAGCCTATTGTTCAAATGAAAAGACCACGTAAATCTGCAGCCCGCAAGAGTCGTTCGCGTCGCAGCAGCGATCCTTTTCTGGAGCGCGAATCCGCACGTTATGACCATCCGCTGCCGAGCCGTGAATTAATACTGTCGACACTGACGGAAGCTGGCGTTCCGCTGGAGAAATCCGTGCTGGCCCGCAATCTCGAGATTAGCCGACGTGAAACTGAATCCTTCGGCCGTCGTCTGGCAGCGATGGAGCGGGATGGCCAGATTATGTGCAATCGGCGCGGACATCTATGTGTCGTCGCGAAACTGGACCTGATCCGCGGCCGTGTGCACGGTCACAAGGACGGGTTCGGTTTTCTGCGGCGTGAGGACGGTGAGGCTGACCTGTTCCTCGGTCCGCGCGAGATGCAGAAGGTACTGCACTGCGACCGGGTAATGGCGCGGATTACGGGCATGGACCGCCGCGGACGTCCCGAAGGCAAGATTGTAGAAGTGCTGGAGCACGGGCAGACCCGGTTTGTCGGTCGCCTGTATGTCGAGCACGGTGTGACTTTCGTCGCGGCAGAGGACAAGCGCATCAGCCAGGATTTCGTGGTGCCGGCAGGTGAGGCCGGCAAGGCGAGAGCAGGGCAGGTGGTTACCGTGGAAATCATTACACAGCCCGGGCGTCAGGCGCAGCCGCTGGCGCGTGTCGTCGAGATTCTCGGCAACTACGCCGATCCGGGCATGGAAATCGAAATTGCGCTGCGTAAGCATGCTCTGCCCTGGATATTTCCCGCTGCTGCGGAAACGCTGGCGGTAAAACTGCCGAAGACCGTACGTGCTGCAGACCGCAAGGGTCGCGTCGATCTGCGCGACATGCCGCTGGTCACCATCGATGGTGAGACCGCGCGGGATTTCGACGACGCCGTTTACTGCGAAGTGGATGGTCGCGGTTTTCGTCTAGTGGTGGCGATTGCCGACGTCAGCCATTACGTGAAAGCGGAAGATGCTCTGGATCAGGAAGCGGGTAGTCGCGGCAATTCGGTTTACTTTCCTCGACGCGTGATCCCGATGCTGCCGGAGGCGCTGTCCAACGGGTTGTGTTCGATCAATCCCGATGTCGAGCGGCTGGCGATGGCCTGCGACATGAGAATCGACGGGCAAGGACGCATCAAGAGTTATCAGTTCTTCCCGGCGGTTATGTGCTCCCATGCACGCTTCACCTATACCGAAGTGGCATCGATTCTCGAGGACCCAGAGAGTACAGCAGCACGCCAGCGGCGCTCACTGGTTC
>JAYOED010000111.1:0-5145 GCA_038106575.1 Burkholderiales bacterium | reverse complement strand
CCATTCACCAGCAGATTCGGCACCTTGGTCGGCAGCGTGACCGGTTCTTTTTCCTTGCCGTCGTAGTTGTCGACGAAATCGACCGTTTCCATGTCGATATCGGCGAGCATGTCGGAAGTGATCTTTCCGAGCCGGCACTCTGTATAACGGTAAGCCGCAGCTGAATCGCCATCGACCGAACCGAAATTGCCCTGGCCGTCGATCAGCGTGTAGCGCATCGAGAAATTCTGCGCCATGCGCACCAGCGCCTCGTAGGTCGCGCTGTCGCCGTGGGGATGGTACTTACCGAGCACGTCACCGACCACACGTGCGCACTTCACATAGGGACGGTTCCAGACATTGTTCGCCTCGTGCATCGCAAAGAGTATGCGGCGGTGCACCGGTTTCAGTCCGTCACGCACATCGGGCAATGCTCGCCCGACAATAACGCTCATTGCATAATCGAGATACGAGCGCCGCATCTCTTCTTCAAGACTGATCGGCAGGGTTTCTTTGGCGAATTGGTCCATGAGATGTCTGGGTGATATTCCGCTTTCCTGGCCGGTGCGACCGGTCGCGGATCAAGTAGTTACAAAGCGTGGAATT
The DNA here is from genome assembly GCA_038106575.1 of Burkholderiales bacterium. Lineage (GTDB taxonomy): Bacteria > Pseudomonadota > Gammaproteobacteria > Burkholderiales > SG8-41. Next base: position 4,560 of record JAYOED010000111.1, on the reverse strand, counting down.
CTATCATGCGAAGCACCGTAAAATGCCCATAAAACTGCCGGTAAACCGGCGATACCGGTCATTCGGGAACGTGTGGCAAATTGCCGCGCCGGCGCCGTACTCGACGTGCAGGCAATTTCACAGCCCAGGCGCGGACAAGCAGTGGTGAATATCCTCGGTGGCACCAACACTGCCAGACCTTCAAGAAATGAACCGCAGCTTCAGCAGCTGAAGACATCCTACGTTCTTATGCGGCGATGCAAAGTAACCCATAATGCCCTCCGTAGAGCATGGCCTTCCCTCAGTTCCATAAAGTGAAATTTAGTCCCGTCCAGCACGGATGCCGGGGCCGGCAGGCACTATGCTTTTTTTTTTAGAAACATGTTATGATCGCGGCGAGGTTTACTCAGATATTAAGGATGTGATATCTAGTAGCCTTTGGGGAGATTCGATTTATCGGTTTTTCCGGCTATCCGGCACGTCCTTATACTCTTTTCGCAAAACAGGAGGATCAAAAACATGCGTTCAGTTCTTAGGATAACCATTGCAAGCGCCGTTGCAGCTGCCGCGTTTGCACCTGCGCTCGGATTTGCGCAGTCTAAAGACGGATACCTGACGGATACCCGTGGTGGAGTCGTCAAAGCAGCCGGTGCCGGTGTCTGCGTTCGTACTAGTGCGTGGACTCCTGCCTTAGCCATCGCCCAGTGCGATCCGGATCTGGTGAAAAAGTCGGCTCCGAAAAAATCAGCTGCTCCGAAAAAAGCTAAGCCCCCTAAGAAAGCTAAAGCAAAAGCTAAGGCCAAGAAGAAAAAGCCCCGTATGGTGAACGTGACCCAAAAGGTCGAGCTGCAAGGCATGGGGTTCAACAAGGCTGAAATGACTGACAGCAACAAGAAGGACTTTGACAAGTTCCTCGCCGGCCTGAAGAAGAAAAACCGCACCCGCGGTCCAGTCAACATCGGCGCAGTCATCGTCACAGGTCACACCGATCGCATCGGCAACTTAAGCCACAACATGAAGCTTTCGGAGCGCCGCGCGATCGCAGTGAAGGACTACATCGTCTCCAAGGGCGTCGACCAGAAGCTGATTTTCTGGGAAGGTAAAGGCCCGAAACAGTCGATCCCGGTCACCAAGTTCTGCGACAACAAGATGCAGCGCAAGCAGCTGATCGAGTGTCTGTCACCGAACCGCCGTGTCACCGTGGAAGTAGTCGGCCGCGCGCTGGATCTGCGCAAGCCAAAAGCTAAAGCCAAAAAGAAGAAAGCTGCGGCAAAAAAGAAGTCTCGCCGTTAAGCAATATTTTTTGATCAAAAGCCCTGCTTCGGCAGGGCTTTTTTTTTAATACAATGCCCTGGTAGCGATCGTTCTATTCACCAATGCCTACAACCACACTCATCGAGCCGCGCTGGATCGTCCCGGTCGAACCCGCTGGCGTCACGCTGACCGATCACGCCGCAGTGATCACCGGCGATACCATTGCCGCCGTACTGCCGGCTGAAGAGGCTCTGGCAAAACACCCTGATGCCGAACGCATCGTCCTGCCCGACCATGCCCTGATACCGGGGCTAGTCAATCTGCACACCCACGCCGCGATGGCACTGATGCGCGGCATGGCCGATGACCTGGCGCTGATGGACTGGCTGCAGAACTACATCTGGCCCGCAGAGGGCCGCATGGTTTCCGAAGAGTTCGTCTATGACGGCACTTTGCTCGCCTGCGCGGAAATGCTGCGCGGGGGCACCACCTGCTTCAACGATATGTATTTTTTCCCAGAAGCCGCCGCCCGTGCAGCGCTGCAGTCTGGGATACGCGGCGCCCTAGGCATCATCGTCATTGAGTTTAGCAGCGCCTATGCAAGCGACGCTCAGGACTACCTGAGCAAGGGCATGGCACTGCGCGATGCCATGCGCGATGAACCGCTGCTATCCTTCTGCCTTGCTCCGCACGCGCCGTTCACCGTCTCCGATGCAACCTTCGCACAGGTTGCGACTTACGCTGGAGAACTGGATCTGCCGGTGCATATCCACGTCCACGAGACCGCCCAGGAAGTCGCCGAAAGCCTGAAACAGCACGGCGTACGACCCCTGACACGTCTCGAAAAAGCCGGGCTGCCGGGCCCGGGACTGATTGCCGTGCACAGCGTGCATCTCGATCAAAGTGAAATTGAACTTTATGCCCGTAACGGGTGTTCGGTTGCGCATTGCCCATCTTCCAATCTCAAGCTCGCCAGCGGAATCGCACCGGTAGCTGCCCTGCTGCACGCCGGCGTGAATATCGGACTGGGCACCGACGGTGCAACCAGCAACAACCGCCTCGATCTCTTCAGTGAAATGCGCCTTGCGGCGCTGCTGGCAAAGGGCAGCAGCGGCGACCCGACCGTGATGCCCGGGCACCAGGCCCTGGAATGCGCCACGCTCGGCGGCGCACGCGCGCTAGGACTGCAATCTCGCATCGGTTCAATCAAATCCGGGAAAAAGGCTGACCTGGTCGCGGTCAATCTCGCTACTCTGGAAACGTCACCCTACTACGACCCTGTTTCGCATCTGGTTTACGCTGCCGGCCGCGAACAGGTCAGCGATGTCTGGGTTGCCGGCAGGCAACTGGTCGCCGGTGGCCAGCTTACCGGTCTCGACGAATCCTCGCTGCGTGCACGAGCTCACGCATGGCGGGCGAAAATACGTCCATGAATACCAACGTCGATCCAGCCGAGCTGGAAAAATTCAGCGTACTGGCCCACCGCTGGTGGGATCCGGAAAGCGAATTCCGCCCGCTGCACGAAATTAATCCGCTGCGGCTGGATTACATCGACCGCATCGCAGGATTGAATGGCAAGAATGTACTAGATGTTGGCTGCGGCGGAGGTATCCTCACGGAGGCCATGGCCACTCGTGGCGCGAAAGTCACCGGCATTGATCTGGCGGTAAAGCCGCTGAAAGTCGCGCAACTGCATCTGCGCATCTCAGGGTTGGAAATCAATTATCGCAATGTCGCCGTCGAAGAACTCGCGCTTGAGGCCCCAAACGGGTTTTCGGTGGTGACCTGCATGGAAATGCTTGAGCATGTGCCAGATCCGGCCGCAGTCGTCCAAGCCTGCGCCGATCTGCTTAAACCCGGTGGCCATGCATTTTTCGCCACTCTCAACCGCAACCCCAAATCCTATCTTTACGCCATCATCGGTGCCGAATACGTGCTTAACCTGCTGCCGCGCGGCACCCATGACTACGCGCGCTTCATCAAACCGTCCGAGCTTGCGCGCTTCTGCCGCGATGCCGGTCTCGAAGTCGATGGTGTTACCGGTATGACCTACAACCCGTTCAACAAGACCTACGCGCTGGAAGCTGATGCCAGCGTCAACTACATACTCTGCGCCCGCGCGCCCACCTGCTGATGAGTCGCGCGATCCTGTTCGATCTCGACGGCACCTTTGCCGATACCGCGCCCGATCTCGGCTACGCCATCAATGCCATGCGGGCCGCACGTGGCCTTCCGCCGGTACAGCTCGCCGACACCCGCAAGGTCACGTCCCTGGGTGCGCGCGGACTGCTCGGCGTCGGTTTCGGCATGGGGCCCGATCACGCCGATTACACAGCAATGCGCGAGGAATTTCTGTCGATTTACGAAAATAACCTGTGCCGTGACACCGTACTGTTTCCGGGCATGGCCCGCCTGATCGATGCACTCGAACAAAAAGATATTGTCTGGGGCATCGTCACCAACAAGGCCGAACGTTTCGCCAAACCGCTGATCGAACAACTCGGTTATGCCGCACGCACCGCCTGCATCATCGGCGGCGACACCACGGGACACCTGAAACCCCATCCGGCGCCGCTGCTAGCTGCCTGCGAAATCATCCGCATCAAGCCGTCAGCCTGCCATTACGTCGGCGACGACCGTCGTGACATCGAAGCCGGCCGTGCCGCAGGCATGCGCACTGTCGCTGTCCGCTTCGGCTACCTCAATGGCGGCAACCCCGACGAGTGGGGTGCGGATAGCGTGGTCTCCACACCGGATGAAATAGAAAAACTTATATAAAACATTTTCTTATATCGATTTTCCCGATATGAGATAATCATTAGTGCTAAACCGTCCTTGAACTCAGCTGGTAAGGCGCCATCTGAAGGACATGGGGGCGACCTGGTTTCGACGTGGGTCACAAAGCAGCACAGGGCATGCCAAGGTCCAGTCACCTTGTAAATCCGCTGGAAACTTTATACACGCCAACGACGAGCGTTACGCTCTAGCCGCCTAATACCGGCTAGACGCTGCACTGATCTGCTGATGGGTCAGGCCGGGAAACCGGTGCAGCGTCATTTACATCAGCCTCTCCGCAGAGTTTGGTCGCTTAATTCTGCGGATCCGTCGAAGCGACTGGCCAGACACCAGCCTGCCGGTTGGCGGGTGCGAGGCGAGACCCAAATAACCAGGCTAAGCATGTAGTCCTGACTGTGGAGGGCTTGCGGACGCGGGTTCGATTCCCGCCGCCTCCACCAATACTCAAAATCCCAACCCTTATCCGGTTGGGATTTTTTTGCCCGTTCCCCCTGAAACGCGTCGTTGCCTCGCGAGCGCGACCACCCCAAA
>JAYOED010000110.1:0-5505 GCA_038106575.1 Burkholderiales bacterium | reverse complement strand
GGTGTGGGTCACTTCGGGGTGAAACTGCACGCCGTAGAATTTGCGGACCTCATCCGCCATGCCCGCGATCGGACAGGATGCGTTACTCGCCATCAACTTGAATCCCGCGGGCATGTCGATGACCTTGTCACCGTGACTCATCCACACGTCGAGCATGCCGTGCCCGTCCGGCGTTACCCGGTCCTGCAAATCCTTGAGCATGGCGGTATGGCCGCGAGCGCGCACTTCGGCGTAACCAAACTCTCGCACCTTGCCCATTTCGACCTTGCCGCCCAATTGCTCGGCCATGGCCTGCATGCCGTAACAGATACCCAGCACAGGTACGCCCAGCGTAAAAACAGCCTGCGGTGCACGTGGAGTGCTCTCTTCCCAGACCGAAGCAGGACCCCCGGAAAGAATTACCCCGGATGGCTTGAACCCGCGAACGAAGTCATCTGAAACATCGTGAGGATGCAGTTCGCAATAAACATGCAGCTCACGCACCCGGCGCGCAATTAGCTGTGTGTATTGCGAACCAAAATCGAGGATCAGTATTTTTTCGTGCTGCACGTGCCGATCATTCGACGCGGTAATTGGGCGCTTCCTTGACGATCTGCACGTCGTGGACATGAGATTCGCGCACACCTGCAGTGGTGATCTCCACAAATTCCGCCTCGCGGCGGACTTCGTCGATGCCAGCGCAGCCCAGATAGCCCATGCTGGCGCGCAAACCGCCCATAAGTTGATGAATCAGCGGCGCGACGCCGCCTTTGTAGGGCACGCGCCCCTCAACGCCTTCAGGAACCAGCTTTTCGGTATCGAGCTCGTCGTGTTCCTGGAAATAACGGTCGGCTGAACCCTGCTGCATCGCACCCAGCGAACCCATGCCGCGATAGGATTTGTAGGAACGGCCCTGGAACAATTCGATCTCACCCGGTGATTCCTCGGTGCCTGCAAACAGGCTGCCGACCATTACTGAATGCGCACCAGCCGCGATAGCCTTGGCAATATCGCCGGAATACCGGACACCACCGTCCGCAATCAACGGCAATCCAAGTTTCTGCAGCGCTTTCGCTACATTGGCTACCGCCGATATCTGGGGGACGCCAATACCCGCCACGACACGTGTGGTGCAGATCGAACCTGGCCCGATCCCGACCTTCACCCCGTCTGCGCCGTGATCCGCGAGCGCCTTGGCCGCGGCAGCGGTGGCGATGTTGCCGCCGATCACCTGCAGTTTTGGGTAAGTCCGCTTCAGCCAGCGCATGCGCTTCAAAACACCGGCTGAGTGTCCATGAGCGGTATCGACAATGATGACATCAACACCTGCATCGACCAGGGCCTCTGCGCGCTCTTCAGTGCCCTCGCCTACGCCGATAGCAGCACCGACGCGCAGTCGACCCTGGCTGTCCTTGCATGCATTCGGATGCTCGGAGGACTTCAGGATGTCCTTCACGGTGACCAAGCCGCGCAGCTCGAAATTTTTGCTGACCACCAGCACGCGTTCCAGACGATGCTTGTGCATCAGCGCGCGCGCTTCTTCGCGGCTCGCGCCTTCACGCACGGTGACCAGACGCTCACATGGCGTCATGATATTCTTTACCGGCTGGTTAAGCTTTTTCTCGAAACGCAAATCCCGGTTAGTCACGATTCCGACCACGCGACCATTGGCTTCGATCACCGGCAACCCAGATATTCGGTACTGCTGAGTCAGCGCCATAACGTCCCTGACCGTCATGTCAGGTGTAATGGTAATCGGATCCTTTACGATTCCGCTCTCGAAGCGCTTGACTTTGGTGACTTCCTTGGCCTGCGCCTTTGGCGTCATGTTCTTGTGAATGATTCCGATGCCGCCTTCCTGAGCAATGGCAATCGCAAGACGGGATTCGGTCACGGTATCCATTGCCGCGGACAACAGCGGTATGTTCAGGCTGATGCCACGGGTAAGCTTAGTTTTCAAGCTGACTTCCCGCGGCAAGACTGAGGAGTGCGCCGGAACCAGCAGCACATCGTCAAAAGTCAGAGCTTTCTGCAGCACGCGCATCAGAGGCGTCCTTCGCAAAGCGCGAATTATAGGCGTTGAGACGTAAACGGTAAACCGATCATTGTGTTATTCCATCAACGCCGGCTGACAAACTGGCTAATTTCAGGCCAGAAGCAGCGGTATGCGCCTTAAGGTGTTGTGCCATCAATCTGGATCGGGTCGACATGAAATTGGTTATCGACATTATGGCTTTGGCCTTGACTCCTCTTGCCGCCAAGGCGCAGATGATGAAATGCGTCGGCGCCGGCGGCCGCGTTGGATTCGCTTCCGCCTGCCCACTCGGCACCAAGACCGATCCACTGAAACGGTAACAGCACAGTGCGCCTTCATCAGGCGAACAGAAATCACTTGCCGAACGAGATGCTGAATTCCGTAAGCGCTGTGTCGAGCGACAGGAAGCTGCCAAAAAAGCGGATGAGAAAGCCCAGAAAACTGCCGATCGCAAGCAGAACTACGAAAGTGCGCAAGCCTATCTACGCAGCCTGTGGGGGGGCACCGCACTGTCAAAAACGATCCCAAGACTGGGGAACGGGTCTTCCTCAAAGATGCCAGCCGTCAGGCCGAAATTGCCCGCGCCCAGCGCTCTGTTGATGCTCACTAGAAATAATCAGCGCCGCGGTTTCCTGCCGCGCCTGCGGCGGGCTTCCTTGGGATCAGCCAGTAACGGCCGATAAATCTCCACCCTGTCGCCATCGTTTAGCACTGTTTCCTTAGAAACGACTCGGCCAAAAACGCCTACGGGCATGTCCGGCAGCGGGAGATCATTTAACTCCTCGCTATACCCGCATCTACCGAGTGCAACGGCAACAGTTGCGCCTTCCTCCAATTCAAGTTCCAGGAACGTTGACGCCTGCGGAAAGGAATAAACGACAAAGACTTTCATGATTTATCGTAGAGCCGCTCTGCTCTGGAGATAAAGGCGTCAACCAGCGTATCCGCGATATACCCGAACACCGGACCAATGAGCTTCTCTAGCAACATACTGGAAAATTCGTACTGAAGTTTGAAATCGATCCTGCAGCCATCTCTCCCCAGGGGGGTGAACATCCACTCCCCATCCAGCTTCCGGAACGGTCCGTCAATCAGAGTCAGCGTCATCAATTCGGGCGGGGTTTTCCTGTTCTCCGTCGAAAAACTTTGCCGTATGCCACGGTAATTGATGATGATGGTCGCGCGGGTCACTGCGGTGTCACGAAAAATGATGGTTGCTCCACCGCACCATGGCAGAAATTCCGGGTAGTGCTCCACGGCATCTGTTAGGCCGAACATCTGCTCTGCCGTATACGGAACCAGCGCGGTTTTACTGACCATAGCCATCAGTTGCGCAAACCCCGGAAAATAGGAGAGGCCAGCCCGGTTAGAATAGAGGCAATCATGGATTGATCATGCAATGAGCATTGTCCAGAACAAAAAAGCATTTCACGATTATTTTATCGAACAGCACTTCGAGGCGGGCATCGTCCTTGAAGGCTGGGAAGCCAAGGCCATACGTGCCGGGCGCGCGCAGCTCAAGGAGGCCTACGTGACCATCAGTCATGCAGAATTGTTTCTGATCGGCTGCCATATAAGCCCGTTGCCCACGGCCTCCACACATGTCCTGCCTGATTCCGTTCGCACGCGAAAGCTCCTGTTGCATGCCGTGGAAATCACGCGACTTATCGGCAACGTTGAGCGTGCAGGTTATACTCTGGTGCCATTAGACCTGCACTACACAAAAGGCCGCATCAAGCTAGAAATCGGCCTGGCCAAGGGCAAGAAACAGCACGACAAGCGCGCAACTCAAAAAGACAAGGAATGGCGTCGCGAACAACAGCGGTTGCTGCGCGACAAAAATTAGAGTCGCCGAATTTGCAGGAAATAATGGGGTGGCTGATGGGGCTCGAACCCACGACAACCGGAATCACAATCCGGGACTCTACCAACTGAGCTACAGCCACCACTACCTAACCCATTGATTTAAATCAATAAATTAAATTGCAGTTTTTTGCCATTTCCTGTTTTTGATTGAGCAAATTGAGCAGGAATTGAGTAAAAAGCGATTGTACAACATTTAACCCTTAAATTTGGTTGTCAGTGGGTGGTTGCAACAAGTTGCTCCAGCACTACGTGCCTCTCGTCCCATCAGCCATATCCACCCCACCCCCATTAAGGGGTGATGGGGGGTTGTGCTTCTAATCCATTCGACCCAAGCAAGTCGCTAACAATTTTTTCTGTAAAAACTCCTTAAAGTTGTTCTAGTTCTGACAGCACATCCAAGCCTCGCTGCCTCAGCTGAGGATTGCTACGGATGATGCCAAATGCTTTTGCCTCCACCTTCCTCACTCCCTCGCAAGACATGCCCAGCGCATCACCTATCTGTTTTAATGCCATATCGTGGAAGTGGCGCATCATCAACACTTGTCTCATCAAAGCAGAAGCTGTGCGTTTTGACATAAAAAATCTTTGTCAGTTGAGGGGTCGCATTTAGCAAGATGGGGTAAGTAAAGTTCACTACTTTAAGACTGAAAGTTAAATCTGCATGGCCACTTGACACACCCTGCCACCATCTGTACTAGACTTGATTTATGTGAAGGTGGCCTGTTAATCCGCAGGTCCTTGGTTCAAGCCCAGGTCGGGGAGCCAAATAATGCAATGAAATCAAGACTTAGGGAAATCTAATTCCTTTTTTCTTTTTCCAAACCACTTAAGTTTTTAGTTTAGTGGTAATCGGGACCGGATGAAGCTGGAAATCTCCCACCACTTCGTCTTGTTCGACGGTTTATGGTTCTGGTTGGTTTATCCTGAACGCCAGCTGTCTTAAGCCGTAAAACCCCTTAATCAAGATTGGATGTTGTGACTGAATTTAGCTCTGATTGATTCAGTTATCCTTGTTCCGAAGGACGCTTTGAATGTGCTCAACACCAAAGCCTGAGAACCTTGTCGATGTTTACATAAAACAGATCTCACTAAGCATCTAATTAAACAAAATGACCGATACAAATTTCGAACTAGCGAAATCTCATTTTTTGAAGGGCTTAGATTTTTTTAATAAAGAAATGTTTATTGAGGCTGAGAGTGCCTTCCGTAAATCCTTATTGATGATTCCTAATAGAGAGTCAACATTAACAAATCTTTCGACAACTCTTTTAAAGCTAAAAAAATATTCGGAATCAGAAGAGATCTCAAAACATATACTGAATATAAACAACTCAAAATATGAAGCTTGGTTCAATCTAGGTTATGCGCTTCAAGAACTCAAGCAGTACGACCAAGCACTGAATTCCTACGACAAAGCCATTAGCTTGAAGCCTGAATACCCTGAAGCTTGGTCAAACCATGGAAATGTGCTTCAAGAACTCAAGCGGTACGAACAAGCGCTGGCTTCCTACGACAAAGCCATCAGCTTGAAGCTTGACTTTGCTGAAGCCTGGTCTAACCGTGGGAATGTGCTTAAAGAACTCAAGCAGTACGACCAAGCACTGGCTTCCTACGACAAAGCCATC